>NZ_JAAFZA010000086.1 GCF_015356865.1 Catenulispora pinisilvae | reverse complement strand
CGCTTGCAGGAAGCGGCCTGTCTAGCGCCAACCAGAGCTTCGGCAGCACCAGGGCGTCGGGCCAGCATGAGAGCGTACACACCGTACGCCCCGGCGAGTCGCTGTATACGATCGCCGCAGAGGACCTCGGCGACGGCACCGACTGGCCCCAGCTGTACACGCTGAACCAAGGCGTCGTACAGGCCGATGGCGACAAGCTCACCAACCCCGACCTGATCCGCCCCGACTGGAAAATCCGCATCACTGCCTCGGCCGACGACCCCTCCGACTCGACAACCGGCCGAAGCGCCGCCCCGTTGCCGGCGGCCCCGACACCGACACCGCCGGCAGCAGCGGTCCCGACGCCCGCGCTGACCGCGCCCACGACGCCTCACGCGACTGGACATCCCAGCCCAGATGCTCCCCGCACAACGCCGTCCGCCCCGCACACAGCTCCACCCCAACAGTCTCAGCCTCCTGTAGCCGACACGCGGCACGAGCGTGCGACGCGCCGTCACGGCGGTGCCGCGGTCGGGCTGCCTGACGGAGGCGCCATCGGCATTACCCTGGCCGTCGCCCTGGGCTCGGCAGTGGTGCTGGCCCGCCGCTGGCGCACCCGCCTGACCGATCCCCGCTTCCCCACCCCCGAGCCACCGTTGCCCGGCACCCTGCAGGCCGCTCGCCGCGCCCACCTCAGAGCGAGCTCGGCGAGCCCGCAGTCCATCGAAGACCGGATCGACGAGACAACCAGCCCGCAGCACCTGAACGGTGACGAACACACGGACTTCGACTTCGACACACCAGGCACCGACACCACGATCGTCGGCACCGGGAAGTTACTCGACGAGGAGGACGGCGCATTCGACCTTTACTTCGACGGCGGCCAGGACAGCGACCACTCCAACACCGATGATGACGACAGCGCGGACGAGGACGACGTAGATGGCGGCGAGCCGGACTATGGCCTGGGCACCCGGTACACCGCGCCGCTGGTGCCCGGGAGCATCAGCGCTGCTGAACGTGGCGGCGCCGAGGTCCCTCTGGTCCCCACCGGTCTGGGCCTGGGCCTGATCGGGCCCGGCGCGGCAGGTGCTGCGCGCGCGATCGCCGCAGGCGTGCTGTCAGCCGGCGCCCCGGACCGGACCTCCGACCTGGCCCGCCTGATCATCCCGGCGGCCGACCTGGCGGCGCTGCTCGGCGTGGAGGAGACCGCCCTGCCGCAGCTGACCGCCGGGCTCCCGGAGCTCATCGTCACCCGCGGGCTCGCCGAAGCCCTGGCCGAGGCCGAGGTTCATGCCCTGTTCCGGACCCGACTGCTGGAGGAATACGAGGTCAACGACCTGGACGCCCTTAACGTTGAGCACCCGGATGAGGAGGACTGCCCACCGCTGGTGGTGATGGCCTCCCCAACCAGACCTCTGTCCGTACGCCTCACCGCCCTGATCGGCTCCGCCGCGCCGCTGCGGATCACGGCCGTGCTGCTCGGCGGCTGGCCCTCGGCCACCGCCTTCGTCGAGCACGACGGCACCGCCACCGGACCCGCGGCCGCAGACTGGGCCGGCACCCGCCTGTGGAACCTGAGCCCGACCGGCCTCGGCGACGTCATCACCCTTCTGGCGCGAGCCGCCGGACACCAGCCCGAGATTACGGGAGCAGCAGCCGTCACAGACCCATGGCCCCAACTTGAACCCGTCAAAGCCCCCTACCAGGCAGGCACCGCAGCCAGCGACAACAGCTGGGAGGCCACCGTCACCGCTTTGCCGGTGCGCACCGTGAACGTCGCCCAGCCAGCCGTCGGCCAGCCCACCATCGAGGACGCATCCGAGGCGAGGCAGGAGCCGACCGAGGCGGAATCGCCGATCGCACCGGTGACCGTCCTGCCGGTCCGCTCCGCCGCGCCAGCCGCTGAAGTAGCAGATGCCGGGGCCGCGGGCACGGCTCGCGCGGCAGTGCTGCTCACCGCATGGGAGCAGCACCCGGTGCAGATCACTGTGCTCGGCGGCTTGCGGATCAGCGTGGCTGGACAGCCGGTGGCAGGGCTTCGCACCCAAGCCCGGGTACTGGCCGCACTGCTCGCGATCAAAGGCCCCGCCGGGGCGACCGCTGCCCAGATCGACGCCATGTGCTGGCCCGACGCCGGCCCGGCAGATGCCGACCGGGTCACCAAATGGCGCAAGGACGGCATCACCTCGCTACGCACCCGCCTCAACGAGGCCGCCGGACGGCAGACCTCGGCCTACATTGCCCTGGACCGCGCCACCGGCCGCTACAGCCTCGATCCCGATCTGGTGGCCACCGACGTCTCCTCCCTGGCGGCCCTGACGGCCGCCGCACGCACCGCGCAGTCCTCCGAGGACCGGCTGGCGTTGCTGGCCGCGGCCTCGCCGCTGTGCGCGGGAATCCTGCTGGATGGGGAACTCGGCGACGTCTTCGCCTGGGCCGACGACTACGCGCCGACCTTCGCCGACCAACAGACTGCCGTCCTGGGCCGGCTGGCCGCTTTGGCCGCTGACGCCGGCCTCGCCGACCAGGCCTTGGGCGCACTGGAACAGGCCGCAGCCTTCACCGAGGACGCAGAGGCGCTGTACCGGCAGATGTTCGACATCCTGGCTGCCGCGGGCCGGCACGCTGAGATCCCCGGCAAACTGCGGATCCTGGAGACATTCACCGACTCCCTCGGCGCCGACGTCTCCGCCGAGACCCGCCAAGCCGCCGCAGACGCGATGCGCACACGCCAGCCCCGGCCCAAGCCCTCGGCTACGCCCTGAGCGCAACTGAAGCTGCCCCACCTTTGGTGGGACGTTAGACGCGGCGCTTTTCCGAGGCGCTGGCCAGGCCGTAGGTGCGGACCAGCCACGGCGAAGTATCCCCCCGAGGGCGCAATGCGACCTCGGCGACGGCCAGGCCCTTGCGAACAGCGGTGATGCCCACCCCGCACACCATCGAAATGTGCAGCGTGGCAAGTCCAATGTCCCGGTACAGCTCGCGCAGCAGGCTCCCGGACAACGGCATCGGCGCCAGCGTGCGTCTGGGCCCGGGAGGCTCCCACACCCCAGGATCAGGGACGGCAACCCCATGGCGGCGCAGGCAGCCAACAACACGGGGATCGGCGTACAGTTCCTCGATCAGCAGCCGCCGGGGGGCGTCGACAGAGCTACTGGGGTAGCCACGCCGCCGTATCGGCACGGCCGACTCGTGCAGCGCCTTACGGACCGTGCTGATCGTCACGCCGAGCCGCTCGGCAACTACTTGCATGCTGGCCCCACCCTGGTACAACTGGGCCGCGCGCTCGCGCAGCTCCTGGCGGTTGTAGGCGGTCTTGGGTTTAAACGCCCCCACCCGTTTGAACAGTCCGGCGGCCACCAGGCGCTGGTCCAGGTACCGACTGGATATGCCGAGCCTGGCGGCGGTCCGCTTCTTGGTGAGCCCGGATTCCAGATACGCCTGCCGCAGCATCTCAGCATCTCGTCACTGATAGCGGCATCATTGCGACGGTCGGTGCGAACGGTCGCCGATAGGCGGGCACCCAGCCCAGCCTGGGTCACGATGGTCTCGACAGTCTTCACGCTACAGCCCAAATGCTCGGCAATCCGCCGGATCGGCGGATGCTCCACGCTGTACAGCCGCCGCAACTCGGCGATATCCACCTCACCCGCTGGGCTGATCGCCCTGGCCTCGGCCAGCCACCGCCTCACCACCCCCGGGGACACACCGAAGCGGGCGGCCAGCGCCCGACCCGACACGTTCTCCTCCAGGTAGGAGCCGCCGCAGTTCCGCCGATGACACAGGGCAGGACCGGGTGCGGTCGCGGCGCGGTATCCCGGCCGCTCGCAGCCCCGCCGCAACCCGGTCCGGACTGGTATGAAGCTGCCTGGCGATCCGCCGCTCGGAAAGCCGCCGCTGTACATACAGCTCCCGTAGAACTCCCGCATCGGGCAGCGCCGCCTGCTTCACCGGTTCGGCACGAAACCCCACCTCGCCGTACAGATCACGCTTCGGTCCTGGCCCGCCAGTCATGCGAGTATTCCCCGTAGCATCGGTCGTTTTCATCCGAGATGCCACTATAGAACGCAAATATTCGATCGGTCCGACTGGCCTTGCGTGACCGCCGGTGCAGGGGGTCGGCCTGTGCTGCCGCAGCGACAACTCGGTTTGGAGTGTGCTGTAGCTAACGGCCGTGGGCATTGCCAGGTTTTCCCCGGGCGAGGTCCCGCTGTACTGCGGCCCGCCGTCCGGCCTCGATCGATTACGGGAGATATAGCGGAGGGTGTGATGGGGCAGTCGGCTGTGACGGCGACGGCGATCGCCGAGGTAACTACGCGTTGGCAGTGGGATGGAGTGCTGGTCGCCATGGCGGCCAGCGCCGGGCTGTTGGCGGCTACCAGTGTGGCCTTTGGGGCGATGGGCGTGCGCAACGCCGGGATACTCGTGGCTCGGTTGCCCTGGCTGCCGCGACGCCCGAGCCGCCAGGCCCACGCCGCCGCGGTAGCGGTGACCAAGCCGCTGGCCGAGTTGAAGAACGTCCAGGTTGGGCTGCCGAAGAAGGAGCAGGTCTGCGCCGCGTTGCGGCGTCGCTCGCAGGCCCGACAAGGCGCAACGCTGCGATGGGCGCCGGTGGTCGTGTTAGCGGTGGTGGCGGCCGTGATACGTCCGGATCCCGACCTGCTGGTTGCTCTCGTGGTCGTCTTCCCGGTCCTCGGATGCATTCTGTCGGTCGACCGTGCCTTCGACGTTCGGTCGAACCGGCGCGATCATATCGCCGAGCGCGCCGCAGATGCTTTGGGGATGGCGCTGGCTCTGGTGCGGCACCGGGGCAGTGCTGGGGCGCGTCACAATGCCCCAGCCCGGCTGCCGTACCACGCCAGGCGGTTGTGCCGAGCTTTGGAGCGGGCCGGCGGACGGGGCGCTACGTCGGCGATGACCCGTCGCCTCGTGGCTCAGATCCGATACTCGACGGACAGAGCGCTCGCTGCGGAATCCGATGAAGAACGTAGACGGGAGCGTAAGCATCTGGTGCTGGTGCTGGCTTCGGTCCTCGCCTTCCACACCAAGAGTCGCTTCGTACACTCCCTGCCAGTCGATCCGGCGCTGATCGACGACTCCGCCGTCGCGGCGATCGCCTCATCCCCGCGCGACGGCGCGAGGTTCGTTGTCGGCGGCGGTCTGGCGGTGCTCTTTTCAGTCTGCGCGATCTCCTACGCGGCGGCCCAGCTGCCGTTGCCTGCCGACGCGCTGCACTTCATTGCCCCGAGTATCGCTGCCTTGGGTGGCTACTGTCTGCGGAGGCGCCGAATCCCGGTGGTGCCGGGCACCGCGCCTTCCCCACCGAACGGTGGATCCGAGAAGGCGCTGGAGAAAGACTGAACGGAGCCGCGCACGATCTGGCGCTGGGGCGCACCAACGAAGGAAGGGCCGCTTCCCGAGGGCGGGAACGCCCCGAGAAACGGCCCGGTTCTGCAGGTCTGCTCAGTCCGGCGCGACGGCGATGTCGACGTACGCCTTGCACCTGCCCCCGGATTCGAGATCGGCGTGCAAGCTCATGATGGCTGCTGCGGCGGGGCGTAGCTGCTCGGCCCAGTCAGCGACCTCCTGCACCCGCATAATGGGCAGCAGCTGGCCGTCATGAGCCAGGATCAAGTGGGCGTCGACCGTATCGGCCTGCGCGCGGCGCAGGCGGATGTAGACGTCGCCGTCGAAGATCCGCGACACTGTCTCCTCATCACTCCACTGCCCGACGAACACGCCGTCAGGCGAGTCGATCTCGGTGACCAACAGCACGGCCTCCCCATCGGGAACGTCCGCGCCGATCGTGTACAGGTCGACGTCGTCGGCCCGTGCCGGCGCCACCGGTCTGTCATCTGTTGCCATTGGTGGTTGTCCCTCCGTGCGGTGCCCACTTCCGGTGGCGCGGGGCCACCCGCGTGGCGTAGCGCCACGCGGAGCTCCATCGACGCAATGTTCCCCACGAAGTTCAAGTTTTTCGGTGCCGTGTCGCACCAATGTTGTGTGTAGCCGTGATCTAACGTCTGAACGTGCCGCCCGGTCTGTTGTGACTCTGGCGTTGCCGCCCTCCACCGGCGGATCCACATCGCAGGTTGCCGTCCTCCGGGGAGCTGGCCCCTAGACAGGGTTCTCTGTCGCGTTGATGTACCCGAAGGTAACGTTCGAAGTATGGGCCTGGCTTGGACTGCTCTTGAGATAGGAGTGTCTGTCCGGCGCAGTGATAGCGCTGCTCGGCGTGTGAGCACTGGGAGAGACGGGGGCTGCGGCTTGGTCGCGCATGGTGCGCAGTTCCCGTAGCAGTTTGGCGCGGCGGCTATCGAGGTGGTCAAGGTCGCCGATGAGGGTGCCGAGTTCCTCGTCGCGGCCGTCCAGTAGAAGGAACAGTAGGCCGAGGCCGTATCGGGCTTTCGTGTCGACGTCGTCACTGAGGATCGCCTGGCGGAAATAGAGCTCGGCCTCGTCTTCCCGACCGGCGTCATCTGCGAGTAGGAGCGCCAACAACAAGGTGCCCTCGGCGTTTCCAGATGCTGCAGCTTCCCGGTACGTGGACTCAACACTTTCCCCGTACCCGGGTATGTGCTCCCGGCCCAGGAGTGCGCCGAGATCGTACAGTGCGTTGTCCATGCCGTTGGCGGCGGCCATCCGGAACGCTGCCTCGACCTCGGTTTCGTGTCCAGGCTGCCGCCACAGCATGCTGCCTAGGCGGTAGGCGGCCCTGGGATCCCCCAACTCGACGCAGCGACGGTAGAGAGCCTCGGCCTCCTGCTGTCGTTCTTCCTGGCATTCGATCAGCCATCCGAGGTTGTAGAGAGCGTCCAGATTCTCGCCGCCCTCAGCCGCCCAGGCCCGGCGCATGACGGCTGTCTGCTCTGCCATGCGCCGATTGGTGTTGAGGATCATGGGCAAGCCAGCGCAGATGATCTCGGCATCGCTCATGGGTTTGGCCCGGCGGAGTATCGCCTCGGCTTCGGCCTCCCTGCCCGGTTGGCGGGCGATGAGGATACCGAGTTCGACCAGTGCGCTGCTGCGGTCGCTGTCGGCGAACCGCCGCAGGATGGCTTCGGCTTCCTGCTCGCACTCGTCCTGGTGGGCCAAGTGGACGCCGAGAGCGTACTCGGCGGCTTCATCGCCAGAGTCGGCCGCATGACGCAGCAGTGCCTCGGCCTCCTGCCGGCGGTCTTTCTGTTCGGCCAACACGCTGGCGAGGCTGTAAACGCTACGGTCGCCGAGATCGACTTCTTGGCGAAGGTACGATTCGGCTTCCGCGTGATCGCCACGGGCGTGGGCGACAGCCCCCATGATGTTCAGGCAATCGGGGTCGTGCGCGTCAGCGCCAGCCGAATAGACACCTGTTGCCACGTCGACCCTGCCATCGAAAAGCGCGGCAGCGGCGAACATGGACAATTGCTCGACCGTGGCCATCGCCGAGGCCGTCAACCACGCCTCGTTGCGGACCGGCTTGCCCGTACCGTCTATGCGGCTGCGGCGGCCGTGATCGATGAGATAGTCAAAGACAGCGATCTGGCCGTCGCTATGGAGTCTCAGGCACGGTTCGGTGCCGGACTCGCTGTGTGCCGCCCAGGCCAGCGCCTCCTCGACAGTCGACAGATCCAAGCGGTTCGCTGCGATCCCGGCCGGCAGGTAGTGCTGCCAAAGTCCGTCCAGGGCCGAACGAGGCAGCAGACCGGAAAGACCAGTCCGGCGCAGGTCCACCGCCGCCGATATCAGCGCGCCGGCCACCGGCTCGCCGCCGGAGCAGGCCAGCTGCCATCGCGCCACGGCCGCGGGACCTCCGGCGATCGCCGGTCCGAATCCTGCACCCGGATTCGCCCTCACACCGGCGTGGATCCGACTGTCGAAGGCCAACTCCCGGGCGCGGACCAGCTCGCCATCACTCAACTTCGCCGCGAGGGTCACCGTGTGATCGGCCAGGCGCAAAACCCTGACGGCCGCTGCTGAACCCCCGTCGGCGGCCGTGAGCGCCGCCCGCACGTCGGAACGCAAAGTAGCCAGAACCGTGACGCTGGCCCCACGAGGGCACAGCTTCGCCAACAGCGACTCGGTCAGGCCGCCGGGGGTCAGGAACCGTTCGAGATCATCCAGCAGAACCAGAGCGTTCCCCAGGACCTTCCCACGCAGAGCGGCCAACTCGGTCTCAGTGGTACAGCGCACCAGCGACCAGCCGGGGACCGCCTCGCGGGCGGCCCAGTACGACAGGTGAGACTTCCCCGCTGCCGAGTCTCCCTGGATCACGATCAACCCGCCTTCGCGGATCCGGTTGACCAGCTCAGGGTGTTCGTCACGGACGACGTTGGGCACCGGAACCGTCTTGCCGTCGACCCGGGCCGCTGGATGAAGCCAGAAGTCGGCCGGGACTGCGTCCCGGACACGCTCAGCCACCCCTGCCGTCCCGATAGGCCGCCGCCACAGTGCCATGACCGAACCGGTCGCGGCCGGAAGACGCTTGCGGCCAGCCGCAGTGCTGGCGGCACCAGCCGCCAACAGCAACGACAACGACCAGGCAGGAGCACCATGCCAGCGCCCCAGAGCCGTGGCGCCCCAACCCGCCCCCAGCAGAGCGAGAACCAGGCCAGCCAGAACCAGCGTGGCTTTGATACGTCGCGACACATCCCACCCCGACAAATACGTCCCCTGCTTCGCGCGCCAGCGTACCGTCCCTGCGACGAAGGATGGTGTGGACGTATTTCGTGACCACGCCAGCCGCCTCGGAAGCACCGTGAATGCTCCAGCACACGCGCCGCTCGCGACCTTGCTGCCAACGCGAGCCGACCAAGCGGTCAAGAACCAGGTCAGTCCTGCAAAGGGTGATCCTTCTTGCAGACGGTGCGATGTTGCTTCGCAGACGCGCTGCTAACGGCTCGTATCGAAGTCGTTGAACGGAGCCGCCTGGCCAAGTGTGTCAACGCGACTCCGTCCACGTGCACCTTTTCGAGATAAACAACTTCGATCCATTGACAATCTGTCATAAGAGTCGCCGTGGCGTGGCCCAAGATGCCACACCCTAGGCAGTCAGTGCTCAGCACACCTTGTCGGTATCGAATCGAAGTCGAAAGTCATCGGCTTCAAATCGTGGGCCTGTCCAGTTCAGCAAGCCCGCGTGCGGCGGAGTCGGCCGCAGCGGCGTCCCGCGAGGCGATCGCGGTCTGATACGCCTCGCGGGCACCGAGGGCGTCGCCTTCGGCGGCCAGCAACGTGGCGAGGTCGACTGCGGCTCGCGGTGCGATGTCGTCATGACCAGATTCAACGGCGCGGCGGAATGCGCTCATAGCTCCGCGGACGTCGCCAAGCTCGGACAGCAGCGCACCCAGGCAGGCTGCTGCCAGCGGTGCATGGTGCAGATGTCCAGTCTGCACAACTCTCCGATAAGTGGCGTCAGCCGTCTCGAACTCGCCGGCCTCCTGCTGCAGTACGCCGAGACTCAGCAGCGCGGCAGGCGCGTGCTCAGGATGGCCCGAGTCGATCGCCACCTGTAACGCCTGATACGCGCCGCCGAAATCGCCGTGCTCGGCCAGCAACATACCGAAACGCCCTGCTGCGAAGGGGGCGAATTCATGATGCCCGGAGTCGATCGCCGCCCGGTAGGCGTCCCGGGCGGAGAATAGGCTTCCACGCCAGCCATGCAGCATCCCGAGCCTGACGTTTGCTGCCGGCGACCACTGCGTATGTTCCAAGGCGACGGCACGCTGGTAGGCGTCCTCGGCTTGCTGGACATCTCCCTGTTCTTCCAGGAGGATCCCGAGGCTGAACGCCGCTTGGGCGGCGTAGTCGGTAGGGCCTACCTCGGTCTCCAACCGAAGGGCATCGGCCGTGGCGGCCCGGTCGCCTCGCGCGTTGTGCAGCAGGGCCAACCCCATCGCCGTACCGGGGGCAAGCGGTGCGTAGCCGGATGCCACCGCGCCGGCCAACACGCTCTGCGAGCTGTCCGTATCGCCCTGAACGGCGAGCATGGAGCCCAGAGAGAGCGCAGCAAGCGCCGCGTGGGCAGGATGTCCTGACTCCATGGCAGCCCGGTACGCGCTTTGAGCCCCGGCGATGTCGCTTTGGCGCTGCAGTAGGACCCCGAGGCTTGTGGCCGCGAGTGAGCGCCGTGCCGGGTCGGTGGTGGCGCACATCGCCAACCTGAGCGCGACCTGTTCCCCGTGAGTGTCACCGCTCCTCCGCAGCAGGACTGCGAGGGTGAAAGCGGCGCGGTGGCGCGCCGGGAGATCATCGTCGGTGGCGGCTTTGCGCGACGCGGCGATAGCCAGCGGAAGACCACGCCGGGTGGGCTCAACGACGACGGCGATCGCGTGACAGGCCCGTGGCGAGCTGGACGCAATGAGCGTCAGAATCTCGCGGTCGCTGACGGCGATCTCGGCGCACTGCGCCAGGATGTCGTGGGGGCGGTATCCGTCAATGGTCCCGGGGGTGCTCGCGCACGGCTCGAGCACGGCGACGGCCAGCCCTGCCAACGGTCGGCACGCGCCGGCCAGGGCGCTGTGAAACCAGTCAATAGTGGCCTCGGCGCGCTCACGCGGGTCGAGCCGGGCAATCGCCAGCGCCTCCAGCACGGCGCTGGGGATGGGGTTTGGATGGCCGCAGACGGTTGCTGCGATTCCTGCGGCGAGGACGGCGTGTGCGTAGGGGTCCGAAGGATCACCCCAGTGCGCCAGGAGCACCGGCTTGGCCGCCAGCACGCCAGCCAGTTCGGCGTCAGCGTTGGCAAGGGCGTCACGCAGCCGGGGATCGCGGTGTTGGAGGTCGGCCGCGCGGGCTAGTTCAGCGTCGCTGAAGCGCGCGGGCAGATGCTCCACATGAGCGAGCACGGTGAGGATCTCAAATGCGTCTTCGTTGAGCTCCGCCGCACCTTCGCCGGTCAACAGGTCAAGGCGGCTGGTCCAGATCGTCGCAACAATGAGAATCGGCCGGGCGTGGTTCAGAAGCCGCCGGACGAGTTCGGCCGTCAGTTTGTCCGGGCCGAGGAAGTTGTAGATCTCATTGAGCCATACCACGACCAGCTCGCGCCCGGTGCTCTGGGCGAAAGACGTGAGTTGCGCGGTGTTCTGTGGAATAAACACCTCGGCGTCGGGCAGTTCCTGGTGAAGGACTTCGAAGGCGCACCGCGTTTTCCCCACGCCGGCGGGACCCGCTAACAGCAGCAGGCCACCGGTCCGCCGCTTGGCGGTGACCCAGTCTGCCAAGCCGCTATGAAGGTCGCGCCGTACGTAGAGGGGAAACTCGCGCGATAGTGCCGCATCGGCTCCTTGCGGCAGCGGAATCGCCCGATGTACGCCGAGGACATCCCGTGCTTCTACCAGGTCCTTGATCTGCTGCAGCCTGCGCCGCCCCGGCGCCACCTCCCGCAGCACGGTAGTTACCTGGTTGCGTCGGGCCAGCCGGTCCGTGACGTGGTTCGCCAGCGCTGTGCCGACGGCATCGCGCAGCGGCATAGCGACCGCGACGATGGCTGAGAAGATTGCCCCGGCACCGAGGACCACCCAGCGCGACTGGTGGGCACCCGTCAAGAGCAAGATGACGGCCGCTGCGGTCGTAGCTCCGACCAAGGCTAGAGTCAGCCAGCTTGCTGGCCTTCGCACCATGACTCCATCATGACCCAGGGCGCTGACACACGCTTGCGTTCCCCGCAAGCCGCAACTGGGCCCTCACGACGGTCGGCCAGTGCGCGTTCTCGAGATGGTTGTCACCAGGCTCGTGGTGTGACCTGGGGTCGCGTCCCGATTTGTTCGCACCGTCTGTCACCAGGTGGTCGAGATTGTTGTCACCTGCTCGCAGTTTGCGCGCCGACTGTCACCGGACCGGGAGACGTCACTGCTGATCAGAGTCGATCGGGCGGAAACCACGACGCCGAGCCGCCTCGTGGTGACAGTTTGAGCGGCCAGGTGACCACTATCTCGAAAAGTCGCAGCCAGCGAGCCGGACTCAGTTTTGGCGCCCTCTATCCCCTTACAGAGGCCAACTACCGTTCATAGCCACAGTGACCGTGCACGCAAACAATGGCCCTGACCTGACCAAGTTGACAACCACAGAATATAGAGCGTCCATGGACACCGTTCCCCGGCACCGGCGAGACGCGAATCGCACCGGGGACGCCCCGGCCGGGGCATGACCGTACCTCTTTCCCGAAGCACTGAAACGAGATCCGCCATGCCCAAAAAGAAGACAACCGCCCCGTCCAACTCACCTTCGCAGCCGCCCTCCGACCCCACCGCGCTGCCGCCCTCGGCCCAGAAGGTCCTGGAGCTTCTGGACGCCGAATCATCGACTACGGTGGCCGAGCTGGCCGAACGTGCAGCCCTGGGCCGCTCGACCGTGACCAAGGCTCTGTCGATCCTGCTGGACGCCGGAGTGGCCGTGCGTCAGGACGGCGGCCACGAGGGAACCCGCCGTCTGCCGGACCGCTGGTCTGCCGCGCCCAACGCCGACGCGAGCGATCCCGCAGCCACCGCCGACGCTGAGGGGCAACCCGCCGCTGCCGACCACGCCGAGGCTTCCCCAGCGGTCGCCGAGTACGACGACGACACGACCGGCGAGACCGAGTCCGACGTCGCCGCAGCCGGCCCAGACGATGAAGCACTGTTGCGAGACACCACAACGGGCGGTGAAACCGAGCAAGACGAGCGTCCCGCCGCCGAACCCGATTCCGATTCCGATTCCGATTCCAGCGGTGGATCCGCCGACGAGCCGACCGGAGACGGCGCGTCGGATCACGCAGATCCGCACGATGGGCCGGAGCCGGAGGACTCGACGGCCACCGACGACGAAGAACCGGATAGCGGCGACGATGAGAGGTCCGCGTCCACGCCGGAGCCGGACGACTCCGAGCATCAGCGCGCGGAGGACCCGACCAGGTTGGCCGTTGGCGGCGCTGACGCCGAGCGTGACGACCCAGCCCCCGCTGGACAAACGACCGCAGCGGAGGCATCCGGCCCGCGACTGGGCAAGGGGGAGCTGCGTGCCCAGGTAGAGGCCCACCTGCGCGAACACCCCGACCGGGCGTGGACGCCGACCGCCACCGCAAAGGTACTCAACAGGTCGGCGGGGGCTGTCAACAACGCATGCGAGAAGCTGCTGGAGATCGGGGTGGTCATGACGTTCGAGGACAAGCCCCGCCGCTTCCAGTGGCGTAGCGACCAGGACGCCTCGGCCGGCTGACGACGTCGGCACGGATCCACACGGCGGTATGCGCGGGACGGTCACGTTCCGCGCATACCGCCGTTCTGCTTGTCCGTGACAACGCCGCCCGGTGATGTCCGGTCGCGTGGGAGCCGGGGCGCCGTCAGGACTGCGCAGTGCGGCGTCAGTCGTCGTCGTGGTCGTGGTCGTTACGGTCGGCGGCTTCCTCGGCGCGGTCGTCGAACCTGGAGACGGCGGTCGAGCTGTCCAGGTCGCGGTTTGCGCGGCGATCCGGTCGGCTGCTTCGTGGTTCATCGGTGTGTTGCGTCCGATGGCCTCAGCATCCGCCGCCGGGTGCCACCAGCAACGGGGCGCGAATTTTTGCAACGGGTAGCGCGCCGTGTGCGCCCTCCCGCGTCGCGTCGTGTTCGCGGTTCGGGACTCGCTGCGGAGTCCGGACAGCGGTTACGCGGAGGCGCTGGCGACACTAGGCGAACTCGTCGGGCTCGCGGCCGAAGTGCTGGTTCAGGAGTCTGCGGGCGGCACGCACGCGAGCGCTCATCGCCGCCCACTTGGCTGGGGTCTGGGGCCACCAGTCCCAGCCGCCGCCTTGAGCCGGGGGTGTCGCGCCGTGCAGCGCGGACATCCGGATCAGGGCGATCTCGTACCCCTTACGCTCGGTTGCACCGTCGACGGGCCACATGACGGGGTAGGCGTCGGGGAGGTGGGCAGCGAGTACCGGCGTCAGGGCAGCGCCGGCGGCGGTCCAGCGGTCCGTCCCGTTCGCCACGGCTTCGGCGAACTCCTCGGCACGGGCGCGCTGGTAGTCGGTGCGGGCTTTGACGTTGCCCGCCTCGCCCCAGTACTGGACGACCGCGAGCTCCCTTGTCGGTCCGACGCACCATCCATAGACGCCGGATTGCCGGGTGGGTTCCTGGCTGTCGCGGCCGAGGAACGCTTCGGCGTCGCCGAGCAGGAAGGGGCTGGGCGGCGCGTACTGTCCGGTCATAGCCGGATGATATGTGTGGGGGCTGACAGCACACAGGTGTCACCGGCTCGCTGACCGGCGGGCGGACTCGGCGTTTCTAAGGGGCGCGGCAAGTAGACGGCCGGTGACACGGCGGCCCCGGGGGTTGGCCGTGGGGCCGCCGTTGTGGGGGCGATGCCGGGCTCGCCGGTCAGCGGCGCGGGCGCGGTGCCCGCCTGCGGCGCCACCACGGCAGTGTCTGATAGGCGCTGACGGCCTCGGCGTGACGGCGGTCGTCGTCTTCACGGGCCTGCTGGGCTTGGGCGTACCGGGTGCGCGCCTCGGCGATGTCGAAGTCCAGCTCGGCCCGCATCTTCTCCAGAATCTGGTGCCCGGCCTCGCCGACGGTGATCTGCGAGCTCTCCAGCGCCCACCGGACCAGCCGGAGCTGCTCAGCGTCCGATGGGTTCCCCCGCCAGCACACCCGCATCGCGACCGGCGGGTCGGAGTCGACCCCCTGGCCGGAGGCTTGCAGCCGGCAGATCCACTCCCGGTCACGCAGCTGGTTGATGACGCCCCAGAACAGCTCGTCGCCGATCTGCTCTGGCCGCCCTCGCGCGGCGTCCATGTCGATGCCGGTCACGCCGACCCCCATGCAGTTCAAGATCACACAATTGAAGATCCAGAACGATAACTCACAGCTTGACTGTTTGGCGAGATGTGCCCACCTATGCCGTGGTGGCAGCCGCTGCGCGATCGGGGCTTGCCGAACAAGTTCGGTGCGGCCCTGGCAGGCGGCCCCGACACGCTAGGCGGCAGCGCTCAGAAAGCCGATGCCAGCGACAGGGTTCCGGCGTTGAGCGTGCCGGTGTGGTTCGGCCGGTTGCCCGTTCGTCGGCGAACGGCGCCGTGCCGACGAAATCCCGTCCGCCACCCCGGCCTCGTGCTCGTAGGCGAACCGGCGACGCCGCTCATGGCTCCCTGCAGCCGGGAAGCGGCGAGGGCACGGATGTCATCGCGCGCGTGTCGCCGCGGCGACAGCATGCCGATGACGGCGACGCCTTGCCGACGTTCGGCGTCCGTTCCGCCCGAGGCGCTCATCGGAGGCGTGAATGCCTTCCTCATCGGCATCAGCGGTGTCGCCCAACCCACACACCCCGGCGCGCGGTGCCTCGATCGTGCAAGGAGCGGGGTCGGTCTTCCGGCGCGTCCTGCGGCGTCGGCACGGGTTCACGCGGGGTGCCGGTGGGCGCGGTCAGGGCTGGTCGAACAGTGCCTGCAGGGCATGCGGGTCGAGCAGGTCGATCCAGGTGACGGTGTCGGGCAGCGGTCCGAGGTCGGCGGCCAGGCGGTCGGCGTGTTCGGTGCCGCCGGTGTCCAGCACCGCGCGCAGTCCCGCGGCGTGCCGGTCGGGCAGCGGAACCGGACCCGCTCCGGCGTCGGCAAGCCCGGCCAGGTAGGTGCGGGCCAGCGGGGTGAGGATCACGGCGTGGGCCGCCAGGAAGCCCCCGAACTCCTCGGTGCCGGCATCGCAGGTGTTGGCCGACTCGGCGGGGCTGGGACACGGCAGTCCCAGCTGGTCCAGGATCGCCGCGGTCAGGCTGCCGAGTCGGCCGTCGGGCCCGGTGTGGGGGACGGGCCGAAACAGCGCGCTGTCGCCGTCGGCGCGCGCGGTGTTGAACACGGCCAGCAGCACCGATCGCAGGGTCACGACGACGATCGCCGGGTCGCCGGGCCGTGGCCCGGCGGTGGATCGGGGCACGAGCATGCGGCCGGTGAACCGCTGCCGGACGGTATCCGCGCAGCGCAGCAGGACCGCGACGGTCTGCTCGGCGGCGAACGCCGCGGCGGCGGCCGTCGCCTCGTGCGATGCCTCGTGCTCGGCGAATCCGCCGCCACACGGGTGCCAGCCGACCTGCCAGCGCCACCGCCGTGGCCGGGGCCGGGTCCGGCCCCACAGCGCCTGATCGTCCGGGTCCTCCGGCAGGTCGTCGTCCGGCGCCGGGAGCAGCCGGGCGTGCAGGAGGTTCGCCGAGCCGGGAACCTGGCGCTCCGCGGTCCGCAGCTCGCCGTGCAGGACCCACGGCAGCGGGGCCGGGGCGTGCTCGGACAGGCGCAGCAGCGCGTCCCCGGCCGTGGCCAGGCGCTGGAGCAGGGTCTTGACCACGGCGCGGCGCTGGGCGTCGGTCCAGTCGGCCGGGGCGGTGGCCGCCAGCGCACCGAGCAGTGTCGCCTGGCGCTCCCGGCGGCGCTCCCACACGGACGGCCCCTCGTCGGCCAGGGGGAACGGCCGATCGGCGTCGTCGTCGGCTGGTGGTCCGGCGGTGCGGTCCACGGCGTGCAGCGCCCACGCCAGCTCCTCCCGTCGCAGGCCGAAGCCCCGCGCGGCGTCCCGGAGTCGGCTGGCGGGCAAGGCGGCGAGCAGTTCGGCCAGGTCATCGACCAGGGTGGCGGCCTGCCAGGGCATGCGGGGCACGGTGACCGGCAGCGCGGGCCAGTCCTCGGCGGTGTGCGAAAGGTCGCCGATCCACAAGACGCCAGCAGGGGCCTGATCCAGCACCTGGAACGCCCCTGTGAGCAGGTGCCGGGCCGGGGTGTTGTCCGGAGGCGGGGTCCCGGCGAACTGGCAGAGCGCTTCCGGCAGCCGACCGGGTTCGACGGCCAGCGCGCGAGCGCCGCGCCGGATACGGAACTCCATCCGCTGGTCCCCCTCTCCCCGGCGGCAAAGTTCGCCGCCGTGGCCCCGTGGCGCCGGCCGGTGCACGGTCGCGCCTCGTCGATTCAGTGTGTCAGGGCCGGACCGGCCGGTCACCGGTGTTCACTCGATCGCGTTGCCCATCCTGGCGGTGGAAGGCGAGGCGGCCCGGCAGGTGACCGGTCCGGCGCGAAGCGAGCTGGGCAGCGACGCGCAGCCGTTCTCGCCCGGCCGGCACCGCAGATCCCCTAGCCTTGGGACCGAGGCCGGTCGACAGCACCGCACCGCGCGCCGACCCGCCGGAAAGGGCGAGGAGAGTCAGGAGTCCGATGCACACCCGCCGCGACCTGCCGAGAATCGACTGGGCGAACCTGATGGCCTCCGGTGTCGCGCTGCACGCCCTGGCCGAGGTGACGGTGCTGCTCACGCAGTCCGGCGGCGCCAAACTGCACCTGCCCAAAGTCGAGCGCTACGGCGGCTGCCAGCACGCCCCGGCCGGGGCGACCCAGACCAGGCACCGGCTGGCCGAGGTGTACGACCAGATCTGCCTGCGCTGCCACCTCGCCCTCCCAGCCGCGCAGCACGCCGCCTGGATGGCGGCGGCGATGCTGGATCAGAAGATCCGCCGCAGCGCCCGGGATTTCGCCGAGGCCGAACGGCCGGCCGCTTCCTGGCTGACCTACGCGCGCCTGGCCGACGTGGTCGACGACCGCGACGTGGAGGACTTCGCCGCGCTGTGCAAGCTGGCCGCCGGAAAGCCGCTGGCCTCCGACATCGCGGCGCTGCGCGCCGGGTGGTCGGCGCTGCGCGAGCGGCGCGCTGGGCGGCTGGCGGCCTACGCCGCCCGCTGCCCCGCGCCGATCCAGTACGCCTCGGCCGCCGACGCGGCGAAAGCCGGCGCCACCAGCCAGGCCAGACGCGACTGCGACCAGATCGAGCGATGCGTCGGCACCCTCGAAGAGCACGACATGTACCGGCCGAGGGCCAGCCTGTGGACGGTGGTCAGCCACGCCTGGCAGAAAGTGCGCGCCCAGGACGCCCCGGCGTCGGCGGCGCGGGCCGCCGCGCTGGCCGCCGCCGAGGTTCATCTGTCGCACGCGCAGGTCAGGGACGTGAACCTGCTGCCGCTGCCCCCGGCGTTCGACGGGGTAGGGTTCCACAGCCCGGCCGCCTGGGCCGCCGCGGAGCTTTTCGACTGGTGGCAGCGCGCCGTCGTCGGAGCGTGCCGGACGCTGGAGGAGGCCCTTTCCGAACCGGCCGCGCCCTCGGCCAAGCGCCGTCTGCTGCTGATCGCCGACTGGCCGCTGACCTCAGCCTCGCACGTCGCCTTCGCCTTCTTGGCCGCGTGCGATCGCCACGGCCCGCTGGTCCCGGCCAAGGTCCGCCGCGGCTGGTGGAACGCCCCCAGTCCCCACGACACGTCCGACCGCGCCGCCTACGCCTGCGTGGTCGCGGTCCCCGAGGAGTTGGCCACCCGGGCGCTCGCCCTGGCCGCCGACCGGCCGGGGCTGCTCACGGCCGCAGGCACTGTCGGTGCCGGTAAACCGCGCAAAGCCGACGTGCAGGCGCTGCTGCGCACCGCGTTCCCGATCCTGCCCGGCGACTTCGCTGCGCCCGCGCCCGCGCCGACGTCGACGGTGCTGCGCAACCGGCGCGCCCGGCGCAGGGAGCTGACACGCTTCGGCCAGGACTACTTCACCGGCCTGCGCCCCTACGCTCTGGCCGACGAGCTGAGCACCGGCCGGTACGCCTTCGTGCCCGGCGGCCGGCAGAGCCTCGCCACGCTCGCCGAACTGTCCGACTACCTGCGCGCACCGCTACGGTTCGACCTGGAATGCCCCGCCCCGCCAGGGGCCGCCGATACCGCGGTCCTGGCCGCGGTGTTCGGCGAACTGTCCGGCATCGACCCGCAGGCCGACACCTTCACGCTGCGGCCCACCGGCGGGCACGCACCGATCGTCGTTCCGGCCTCCGCGCTGATCGGCATCGGCGGCGCCGGCCAGCCCCTGCCGGGGCGGCACTGGGGCGATCCGCAGGACCTGGTCTGGGCCCCGCTCGATGACGCCGGCCAGGCCGACGACGCCCTGGACGAGGCGGAGCTTGAGGAGCTGGTGCTGCAACGGCGTGCTCGCCTCCACGTCCTGACCTGACGGCCCGCCAGCGCGGCACCCGCGGCCGATCGGGCAGGGGAAGCCCGCTCGTCAGGCCGCTGCCGGCTCGGGGCGCGCGGCACGCGGGGACGCCGACTTCTTCTTCGGCGGCGCCGCCTGGCCGCTGGCGGCCGTCGCCTTCACCGCGGCCTTCACCTCGCGCAGCTCGCGCCCTGTCATCTCGGCCGTCTGCGCCTCGGTCACGCCGTCGGCGACGATGGCGGCCAGGCGCCGGGCACTGTCCGCCCGCAGATCCTCGATCTTGGCGGTCAGCTGCTCGATCTCGGCATCGTTGCCCGCTATCTCCGCGGCCTGCTCAGTGATCCTTTTGCGTCTAGCGGCCTCCAGGCGGCGCCGTTCGGCGTCTTCGGCGTCCAGGAGCTTGCCAGCGTGCTCCCGTGCCCGTTTGCGCGCCGCGGTCGGTGAAGTTCCTGCGGTCATGGCCCCACGGTAACCCAAAATGTTCAGTTCCTAATATCAGGTAGCCAAATGTAGTGATATGCGTGCTCGGGTTCGATTCGCACCAGCCAGCCACCGGGCTTGGCTTTGGTCCACTCATGCACGACGCCCAGCCGCCACGCGCCGCCGACCCGGGCCCGAACGGGCATGAAGGACTGGGCGACGCGCGTCGCGTACATCGCCTTCGGCGGCTTGCCGATCGCGAGGTCCAGCGGGGTCGGGCCGTAACGGATCGAGCTGTTCACCTCCGGCGGCACCCCACGCCTCAGCCCTGCGTTGGGTGGACCCGGATCTGGAACCCGGGCCCGGCCGGGCGGGTGTCGACGCGCAGCCGCGCCTGGCGGAAGGCGTGGTCGAGGGCGGCACGGGGCGCCTGGGCGGGCACGCCGTTGATGACGACAGAGCCGTCCTGGGCGTCGATCCGGATCGCGTCGTACGGGACCTCCAGCTGGAACAGCGTGCGGCTGACCGCCGAGGCGAGCGTCTCTAGGTTCTCCATGCGGCCGCACGATACTCGAACACTAGTACTAAATCGAGGAGGCGCGCCGGGCGCGCGGACATTCTTTGCCCGTGGAGCTGAGGCGAATGAGTCAACGTCCTGATGCATCTACGGCATCGATCACGCGTTGTCGGCAAGGCGGGCGATAGAGCGAACCAGCCGTTGTACGGGGCCATCCGAACCGGGTCGGAGGTCCGATGCGCGGCCGATGGCATCTGCGACGTTTTGTTCGTCCAGGAACGCCCACCGCGTCCTACTGTGCACGTCGCGCTGCTCGAACTCGGCGTTGAGCTCGTCGACGCGGTTCGCGCGGGTCAGCAGGAACAGCGACAACTTGGTCGCTAACAGAACGGCACTCACGCTGCCGCCAATACTTGCCCGAGGGGGACCATGTCGGGCAAGCGAGACGTCGTGACCGAGGGTATCGACGACCATCTGTCCACTGGGCCCGCGTAGCCGTTCAGTGGGCTGCTTCGGGCAGTTGATCGGGTCTTGCTAGGGCTTGCGGCCGATGCCGCCGTATCCCCACACCTGGTCGGCCCAGTCCGGGATCTGGCCATCGGGACGCCAGGACGGGAGGTGGACGATGCCGGGCTCCAGGACGTCCAGGCCGTCGAACAGCGTGCAGATCTCCGCGTAGGGGCGCAGGACGATCGGCGCGGTGGCCCGGTCGTAGGCGCGGGCGCCCTGCGCGCCGCGCTCGGGCTCGAAATCATTGGTGATGTGGGAGATCACCAGATGGCTGCCTGCGGGCACCGCGTCCATTAACTCCTTCACGATGCCGGCCGGGTCCTCGTCGTCCTTGACGAAGTGCAGGACGGCGAGCATGAGCACGACGATCGGCTTGTCGAAGTCCACGGTGGCGCGTACGGACGGATCGTTGATGATCGACTGCGGGTCGCGGATGTCGGCCAGGACGACGGTGGTCAAGTCCGGTGCTGCGCCGCGCAGCAGCGCGCGGGAGTGCGCCGCGACACTGGGATCGTTGTCGATGTAAGCGACGCGCGCGGCGGGGTCCACGGCGCGGGCGACGTCGCCGGTGTTCCCCGGGCCGGGAATGCCGGTCCCCAGGTCCAGGTATTGGGTGAACCCTGACTCGGCGAGGTGGCGTACGGTTCTGCCGAGGAAGTCGCGGTTCCCGCGTGACATCGCGCGGGCCTCGGGTACCGCCTCCAGGGCGAGCTCGGCGGCTTCCCGGTCGACGGGGAAATTGTCTTTTCCGCCGAGAAAATAGTTGTACATGCGGGCGGGATGGGCTTTGGTGGTGTCTATCTCCGGGGGGAGCCAGCCGGGTGCGACCAGGTTCTCCCCGAGCGGTTCCACGTCCGTCACGCCGCGCCCCCTCAGTGTGGCGGCTCGGGTGCCGCCGGTCGCCCTGATCCTAGCCGACCTTCACCGTGCCCTGATACGGCAAAGCGCAGCCCCCGTTCCGGTGCCCGCACGGATGCTGGCGCGCGCTGTGCGCTGTCGCCCTGGCCGCTCAGGGGGTGCATGCCTGGACGACGGCGGCGCTGTCGACGGACGTCAGGAGTCCGGCCAGCGGGATCAGCAGCTCGGAGAGGTTGGAGCTGGAGGGCGAACCCTTCGACGGGGTCGCACCACAGCAGCGCGCCGGGGACGGCCGCGGCGAGGACCCGCTGCTCGTGTGGTGCCGCCGACACCTGGCTGAACGTCCACTCCGCCACGTCGGCGGCGCATGCGGACGCCTGGACTTCCCGCAGTTGCCGGCCCAGGGTCTGCACCGGCGGACCGGTGGAGACGGCGGCGCCGTCGGCGAGAAGAGCATCCAGCTCGTCCAGCCCGAGGTGGCTCGCGATGCGGCGGGCGTTGTCGACGACGCTGCTACGCGGACCATGTTGGCGATGCTATGTTGCGGGCCGCCACGCTGCCAGTCATGAGGCAGCGGCGACTGCGGCGCTGCTTCTTGCCACGCCGGGCAGCCCCGAGGCCAGGAACGTGGTGCGACGGCGCGCGGCAGGTGGTCGTCGATGCGGCGAATCAGGGCCCGCGCATCGACTGCACGGCCTAGACTTCCGGTGACAGAGGAGCATGAACTGGTCACTCGGGGAGGAGTCGTGTCGTCGGTGTTCCAGGAGAGCGAGCCAGACAGCAGCGGCGACCAGCCGATGTTCCCGGATCTCGCGGGGTCCTGGTGCGTCGCTGACCGACGTGGCAGCCCCATTCTCCTCGAGCACCACGACGTCCTCGCCGTCTGGGGAAAGACGCACACCGCCAGGTCCGTAGCTTTGCAACGGCTGGGCGAAGCCACCCGCCTTGAAAAGGCGATCTCAGGCCTCCTCCTTTCCGGTCATCACGACAAGCTCTATATCGGCCGTTCGAAGCAGCTCGCATCTCCCGCATTTGGCGACACCATCGGACGGGTCGCGCAGCCGCTGGACCCCACAGACGGCCTTGAACTCATCCGGGGCACCTACTACTGGCTGTCCTCTGCGTTCGTCGAGTTGGCCGAGTCCGCCGCGCCAGTTTCACCGGCTTTCCACACGTCAGCTGTGCCCGGAGAAGTCGTCGGCAATTGTCCTTGCGACGACCGGGAGCTGTGGCTGGAAGCGCAGCGAGAGGTGGGCAGGTGGATTCCCTGGATGGTGTGGTGGTCACGACAACACGCCGAGAAGCATGTTGACGTTCGCGCGCTTGGCGGTCACATGCCGCACGGGGCGGCAGCCCGACTGCGGCGGCGCGCGGAGCAACTCGCCGCCGAGCTGCTCGGCTACACGCGGCGGCTGCGCCGCAACCTGCTCAAGGAACTGCTCGCGGCACTGACCGTGGGGTCCCCCACCCGGCCGAAGGCACCGCCGCTGACAAGGCTGATCACGCAGTTCCGTACGGCCCTTGTCGGAACCCTGACCCGCACGGCACCTCCGCTCGCCGCGTAGGGCGAGCGGATCACGGGTCGGGACTATCCGCCAAGCCACCCTTGAAGGTCATCCGGTTGTGCCCAATGCCGCCGGCAGTCCCGGCCGAATTCGATCGGTGCAGAAGGGGCCTCGCAGTGGCCGAGAACCACGTGAACGATGTTGAAGACGAGCCTCGAACAGACGATGACGGCGTCAAGAGCCGCAGTCCGAAGGAGGAGCGCGAGCCCGGGAACAGAGTGGACCTGGTGATCGCGACGGCCGGAGTGGCGGGCACCCTCGTCGCCGCCGCCTCGCTCGCCTATCAGGTCTGGCACAGGTAGGGCCAAGCGTCCACAGAAGGGCGCGACACGATAAAGCGGCGCGCGCCGCCGGTAGCAAGGCTCACCGGTCGGCGCGCGCTGCCTGCTGCTTTTGTGCATGAGTGTGGGTTCTGTGCCGAGTCGCAGAGACCGCTGATCTCCCATTGCGGGCTTCGGCTGTGTAGGGGGACGGTCTTGGCCTCGTGTGGGCGGGGACCGCATGGACGCGCGTGGTTAGCGGCGCCCGCGCCTTTTTCTGCTGGTGCTGGGCAGCAAAGAGGCCAGAAATGCGGCGTAGTCGTCTTCGCGTCCGACGTCCGGATCGAGGTCGAACGGCAGCAGCTGCGTCCCAAAGACGGTGCGCAGAATCAAGGTGGTTTGCATGGCGTGCAGCAGGCCGCCGTCTGGTCCGCGACCGACACCGCGGGTTACGATGACCTCGCGCCGTTCGAGCTGTTCGGACGGCCTGGGGATGTCGTCGAGCGGGAGTCGGGCGGCCGTCAAGGCCGGCACGGTGACCGAGCCCATCCAGGACTCTCCCGTGAGCAGGATCGCCGAGGGGCGGTCGGTGCGCGCGATCTCGGCAGTCTGGTCGCGGTCGATGACGCCGTTCGGCATCGCCACCAGCCGGGCGGCTCCGGCGTTGGGGATGAACCACAGGGCTGAGACCACCTTTCCGTTCGCCCGGAGGTGCTTTTCGGCTTCGGCGTGGAGTCCGGCGGTGAGCCCGTCGAGTTGTTCAGCGGTGATCGGCATGTCAGCTCGCCTCGTCTGTGTCGCCGCTGACGCGCGGGCCGGGTTCGGTGACGGGGGTCTCATAGCGCTGATCCGTTTCGTTCCACACGCCGTCGGCGATCAGCCGGTTGAGGTCCTCTACCGCGCCGGGGGTTTCGGGGGCCGTGCTGGTCCAGCCGTCCGGGGTGTGCACGGCATACCAGCCCAGGCGGCGGCAGTCGTCAATGCCGGGGGCGGTACCGGTCCACGTCGTTCTGCAGTCGCGGCGCGGGTCGGTGCGGCAGCCGTGCCCGGCGTCGCACCCGTCGCGCCGCTGGCGGCCTGTGGCGGCGCACCAGGCGACGCAACAGGCGTCGGCGTGTACGGTGCCGACGGCCGCGCTGCAGTCCGGGCAGGCGGACGGGTCGGCCGGATGGGACTCACCTAAGTCTGCGGGCTTACCGCTCGGCGGGGCGGGTGTATGCATCGCCATGTCCTTGCTGTTGCTGGCTGGTCGTGGTCGGCGGTTCGGCTCGGGGGTGGGCAGGTTCAGGGCGGCGGCCAGGGCGGTGGTCGCGCCGTCGCGGCGGATGCCAGGGACGCCGTCGACCGGTTCACCGATCATCGTGCCGAAGACTGTGCGCTGAATCGTGCTGGCGCGCGTCAGGACCGTCGTCGCGCCGTCGGGGCCGATGCCGACGGCGTGGGTGACGATTTGTTCGGCGCGGTCGGGGTCCTGCGACGGCCGGGGCAGGTCCTCGACTGTCAGGGCGGCCATGGCCTGAGTGGACAGGCCGGGAATGCTGACCCATGCCTCGCCGGTGGTCAGGATCGCGGTCGCGCGGGTCTGGCGGGCGAAGTCGTCCAGGACGGTCTGCGCGGGGATGCCCTCGGGAATCAGAACTAGCGACTCAGGTCCGGTCTCGGGCAGGAACATCAGCAGCTGCTCGGCGAAGCCGTGGTTCCTGTGATTGTTCTCGGCGGCGGCGTGTAGGCGGCAGCAGAACGCGTACAGCCTCTCGCGACTGATCGTCATATCAGGTGTCCTCTTCTTCCTAGCTATTGGGTGAGCGGCAGGGGTCCGTCGTGTTCGGCCGTGCCTCGCGGGTGAGGTGCCAACGGTCGAACTCCGGCGGGCTACCGGGGTGGGTGGTGTGCTGGTGGTGTTGCTCGAACGCCTGCAGGTCGTCGGCGGCCTCGGCCGTGGTGAGCCAGCCGGTGGCGGTGCCGCAGGCGCGGCATTCGGACAGCGCGAAGCGCACCGGGGCAGGTTCATCCCCTGGGTCCGGGGTGTGGGTCAGGCCTTCGGGTGTGACGGTGCAGCCGTGGCGGATGATCCGCCACAGGCGGAAGCGGACGGGTGCATGGCCCCGGTGGTGGTCACGGGCGTGCGTAATGGGCCAGGTGGCGCTGACGGCGCCGAACCACCACCCGGATCGGGCTTCGCAGAGCACGCATTCGGCCATTGAACGAATCACCAACGCCCCGGCCCGTCCGATGGCGGGTGGTTCGGGGGCCGCGTAGTCGCCGCTCATGATGTCGAAGGCCCGCTGCTGTCCGGCAGCAGACCAGCCAGCCAGGAGGTCAGCCCGGCGGCCTGCGATGGGTCGGCGGTATCGGACTCGGCGATCGCTGCCAGCGTCGCGATGGCGTCGGCGCTGGCGCGGATGTCGCTGGTCCATGCCTTGGCCAGGTCGCGCTGCGGCCACACGGTGAGCGTGGTCACCGACCGGGTCACCTCGCCGACGATCCGCATGCCGTCGGGTGGGCCGGGCAGCGGGCCCGGCGGCACGCTGTGCGGCGGCGCGGGGATCTCGGCGTCGAAGGTGGTGGTGATGGCGGTCATCGCGATCGCGACGGCACCGGCCCTCGTGGCGTGTTCGCGGACGGCCGCCGCTGCGGCGTCCTGCCCGATGCCCTGGTCGAACTTCACCAGCACGGGGGTGCCGTCGGCGGCGAACAGGATCACCTTGATCGGGGTGGTGCCGTACTCGCGCCAGTGGCGCTCGGCGGTCTGGTGGATCTGGAGGCTGGCCCAGGCGAGATAGCCGGGTGTCAGTTCGGTCACGTCGAACTCCTTGCTCGGTAAGTGGCGTGGTTCGGCCGGGCGGTCCGGGCCTGGTGAAGATGGCGACGGGTCACAGCAGGACGTCCGCGAGGCGTTCGCCGATCCAGCGGGCGACGTTGACGGCGACGGCATTTCCGGCTTGGAGCCGTACCTGGTCAGGGGTTCCGCACAGGCGGTACTCGTCGGGGAAGCGCTGGACTCTGGCCTGCTCCCGCGACGTGATCATGCGGTATGTCAGGTCATGGATACTCAGGGGCTGACCGTGCTGCCAGCCGTCGGGGGCCGCGACCAGCGCGTGGTGGTAGCCCTGTGCCGAAACCGTGGTCAGCGGTTCCCACCCGCTCGCCGCATCGCAGTGGTTGCGGTATTCCATGACCGCCAGGCGGCGGGCGCCGTCGGGGCGCAGGCAGCGGGTGCCGTGGCGGCGGGTGGCGTCGGTGGTGATGTAGTGCAGCGCCGCCTGGAGCCGGGTGGTCGTGGAGGGTTTGCGGGGTCCGGACTTGGCGGCCAGGGGCTCGCCGAGGTCGCTCAGGTCGAACGCCTCGGCCGCTGGCCTGACGTGCGGGTGTACGACGGTTCCGCACATGCGCGGGCAGATGTAGTCGTAGGAGTGGCCGTGCCGTCCGACCGGGTGGGCGCGCTTGGCGGCGGCGCGGCGCCATCGCTGTTCCCCGTGCACGGTGGTCCGGCAGGTGGGGCACCAGGAGGCCGGGCGTGGGGAAAGGTCTGGGATGGGGACGTCGTTCCTGGTGAAGATCACATAGACCCTCTCCCGGAGCTGCTGCGCGGCTGGGTTCTGCTCGTCGCCGATGTGCGCTGCCGAGACGCACACCAGCTGGACCCGGTATCCGAGCAGGCACATGCCGATCACCCACCAGCCGAACAGCTCCCAGCGCGTCACAAAATCCAGGACATTCTCGATTACAACAGCTCGATAGCGGTGAAACTCGGCGGCGCGGAGCACGTCCATGGCGGTGGCACGGGTGCGGCGGAAGTGCCGGTTTCCCAGCGGCCTGCCGCGCTCGTCGACGCCCATCGGGCCGCCGAACCGGGTACGGCGTCCGGCCGGGGACACCTCGGTGCAGATCACCGACGCCCACAGCACGTCGGTCTCCGGCAGGTCACCCATCGCGAGATTCGCGATGTCAGCCAGGTGGTGTTCCGTTCCCCACGGACCCCAGTTCACTTTGCTGGTGTCGATGCAGATGGGCTCGTGGTTGGCCCCGTACGCCGGCAGGAACCCGGCCTCGAACAGGCCCAGGGTGTCCCCGCCGGCACCCGCCAGCAGGTGCGTGCTGGTCAGGCCATTCTGCGGCAAGACGGTCCGGTAGGCGGGCGGGACCCACAGCTCGGTCGGGGCTTCTGCGAGGGCGGTGCTCACGGCGCGGTTTCGGGGGCCGTTTCGGGGGCCGCCGCTCCGATCGCGGCGCGCAGCTCGCGGATGAAATCCGGGAGCCGCTCCAACACAGGCCAGGCATGATCGTCTTTCGCGCGCTCGTACTCGCTCTGCCGGGCTTCGTCGATGTCGCCGTCCGCGGTGAGGTATTCGGCCAGCTCGCGGTGCCAGGCGGTGTCGTAGTGCTCCATCGCGGCGATCACGGCGGCGATCGCGTCGCGGTCGGTCTTCGGTGTGTCCATGGGTCCGGGAACTTTCATTCCGGCGCGTCAGCGCGCCGTGGGCGGGATCAGGGGGTGGTCAGCGGTCCGAAGGCGGCGGTCAGGGCTGTGTCGACCTCGGCCATCCGGCGGCGGTGTGCGACGTCCAGGGAGCGGGCGTCGGCCTCGATCGCGCGGCGCAGATGCTCGCGGGCGGCGGTGATCCGCCCTTCGGTCAGCGCGCCGTGCGCCAGGTGCGCATGTCTGGCTGCGGGCGAGCCCGGCGGCATGTAAGAGGCCAGCACGGACAGCTCGTAGGCGAGTTCTCGCCGTCTAGCGGCGGATAAGCCGGTCACGTCAGGTCTCGGATTGGCGGCGGGCCGGGGAGCTGTGGGTCCAGGCCGATGCGGCGGGCCAGGGCGTGCAGGTCGGCGATGATGGCCGGGATGGTGTCGGCGACGCGGTCGAATAGCTCGGGGCTGTCCAGTGCTGCATGGATCCCGGTCATGGCCAGGGCCAGGCGGATGTGCTGCTGGCCGCGCTCGCTGGCGCTGGCCGCATCGGCCCAGCCGGGCGGGACGGCGAAGGTATCGGCTTCCGCCTTCTCGGCGGCGAACTTGCGGGCGATGTCCTTGAGGAACATGCGCCGGAATATCTCGGCGCTGGTGGGCTGCCATCGCCCCTCGAACATTGCGACCGCCCGGGGCTCAGGCTCCGGGCCGCTCTGGTCGTGGGCATCGGCGGTGAGGGCATGCAGGACTTCGATGCTGACGTGCTGGCTGGCGCGGATCGGCTGCGGGTCGTCGTCTCGGCCGATGCGAACGGGCAACTGCTCCCCCTCGCCGATACGGGCCTGAAGGACGCGCCCGTCGGGGTGGGTCCAGCGGGCGTCGTGCTCCTTGCGCCACCCGGCGGCGGCGAGGAACTCCGGTTCGGCGGCGTCGTTCTCGTCGAAGGCGAACGTGGCGTCGGCGTCGTTGGCCGCCGCGACAGCCAGCACCACCTGCGCGGGCAGGAGCGGGGCGGTCGCTGACCAGGCGTAGCGGAACCGGTGCCCGCGCCGGATGGGGGCGTCGAAGTCCAGCTCGACCCGGTCGCCGTCGGTGGCCACGCGCAGCGTGAGCGTCCGGCTCGGGCTGGTCAGACTCCTGCTGTGCCAGGTGTCGTTCGGGGCCTTGCCGGCGGGTGCCCATCCGCAGCGCAGAAGTTCGGCGATGAGCGTCTCGGCCGGGTCGGGGCCGACCGGCTCGGGGTCGGTGTCAGCGTGATGGTGGGTGGTCATCGGGTTCGTGGTCCTTCGGGTTCCGGGGTTCGCGGTATCGCGCGCCGATGTACGTGTCGGGGTCGTGGGTGTGTCGGGCTAGAGGTGGCGTGGGTCCAGGCCGAGGCGGGCGGTGTCCAGGCCGCTTCGGTAGGCCAGGGCGTGCAGGTCGGCCAGGATCAGCGGGACGGCGTCGGCGACTTGGTCGAACAGCCCGGGGCAGTCCAGCGGCCAGTCCTGGGCCCCGTCGAGTGCCAGGGCCAGGCGGATGTATTGCTGGCCGCGCTCGGAAGCCTTCGCCGACCGGCCCCAGCCCCGGGCGACGGTGAACGTCTCGCCGTTGGCGCTCTGCTTTGCCGTGCCTGACGCGGGCTCGGCGGGCTCGGCGGCCTCGGCGGTCTGTGGCGCGAGGTTGCCGGTTGCGAAGGCGTACAGCACCTGGTCGCTGGTGCACTCGGTGAGCAGGATCTGCTGATGTCCGCCGTCGCGCCCGATGCGCATCGCATACGCCGTGCCCTCGATGTCGCCGGACTCGACCTCCGCTCGACCGTCGGGGCTGACCCACCGGTGCAAGCTCTCGTCGCTCCAGCCCGCCTCGGCCAGCAGCTCGATCTGCCGGTCGGAGCGCTCGGCGAAGTAGGTGGACTGCTCGTCGTCGTTGGCCGCCGCGACGGCGGCGATGACCTCAGGAGGTAGGAGCGGAGCCTCGGCCAGCCAGCCGTACTGTGCGGGCCGGGACGGGGCGTCGAAGATCAGCCGCGCGCCGTCGGCGCCACCGGTCTGGACGCGCAGGTGCAGGGTCCGGCTGGGGCTGATCAGGGTGCTGGTGCGGGTGCTGCCTGTCCAGGTGAAGCCGCCGGAGGTCCATCCGGCGGCGGTCAGCTCGCCGATCAGCGCCGGAGCGTCGGGATGGAGGGCGTCAGAGCTCATAGCCGTGTCTTCCAGGTGTGCGGACTGATGGATGGACGGGGCACGGTCAGTCCCCTCGGCGTTGAGAGGGGATCCGTGCGCCGCGCCGGCGGCCTCTGGCGGGCCGCTGGTCGTCGCCGCGCCGCCGCCCCAGACCGGTCACCTTCTCGGGGTCGGTATGCGCGGTGATCCCGCGCAGCGTGACCAGCAGGCCCTTGGCCAAGGTCAGGCGCAGGCTGTCGGGGTCGTAGCCGATCGCGCCGTGCAGGGGCACGTCGAAGTCCTCATCGCTGAAGTCGAGGGTGTAGGGGTCGGCGATGTAGCCCCGGACGCCGGAGATCGACCACTTGCGGACCGCGAGGAACACGAAGCCGTGCTGGCGCAGGTTGGGGCACTGCCGCGCCGCGAGCGGAATGCAGGATCGGCAGACCGGGGGGTCGGAGGTCTCATACGGGGCGCCGAGGCCGTCCTCGGCCAGGTACTCCTCCCAGATGATCGCCGGGGTCATCCAGACCTCGCCGTTTCCGCCGCACACCGAACAACCGGCGCGCTCCATCACCGCCTTCTGGCGGCTGATGTTCATGTCGAGGAACCGCGGCTCGCCGACGCCGGGGGTGTCCGGCATCCGGCCCCACAGCACCCCGTGCGGTCGTACCTCCGCGCCGGGATACTCGTCGTTGTAAGCCAGGTACGGCGCGCCGCCGCCGGGCGGGTGGCGCAGCATCAGGTCGGGGTTGCCGGTCAGCGTCACCGCCTCCGAGGACCACCCGGTCGTGTACGGGACGGTCAGGCCCTTGAAGGTGAGCGGCTCGCCTGTCACGGCTTCACCTGCTGCCGTGCGGTGCCGTCGTAGTCGAAGAACACAACGATCTCGTCGTCGCAGATGTCGACCGTCAGGTGGACGTCCATCTCGCTGGCCTGGTCGGGTAGGCCGTGGAAGCGCTTGTAGTCGGCCTCGGCCAGGTACAGCAGCTGGTACAGCTCGGTGTACGGGACCGGGGTGCGCAGGCGGAAGCGCCTGCGTGTGGTGGTCTTCTCGTCCTGGTCGTAGTTGACCATCGTGCTCCTCGCGGTGGTGGGGTCGGGCGGTGGGTTTCGGGGCCGCGCCGCCGGGCGACGGCGCGGGCGGTCAGGCCAGGCGGGCCAGCGGGCAGTCGCCGTCGTGGCCGGGGTCGCCGTGCATCAAGGGCAGGTATTGCTGGCGCTGCTCGGGCTGCGTTACCTGGCCGGCGCGGTCGTCCAGCAGTTCCCCGAGGTCGGCGAGGTGCCCGATGGCGGTGTACGGGACCTGCTGACCACAGTGCGGGCACGGGGCCAGGGCCAGCAGCCGTCCGGGATCGTTGTAGGCGGCGACGAACTCGAACACGCTGCCGTCGGGCTCGATGACCACCAGCAGCGGCCAGGTCCAGCCGCCGTAGGCGCGCAACCGGTCGGGGGCGACGGTGATCTGGTCGCGGGGCGTGTTCAGCACGCGCGCCAGGGCATCGGCGCACTGCTCGGCCAGGGCGACCCAGCGGGGATCGCGCCAGGTCGCGAGGTCGGCGGTGTTGGCTGCGTCGGCGCGGCGCTGGGTGGCGGCGGCGCGGGCGCGCGCGGCCAGGCCGGAGGTCGCGGGTCGGGGTGTTTCGGGCATGGGGGCATCGCCGTTTCTGTGCAGAGGGATTCGGGAGGATGCCGCGAGAGCGCGGTCGTGCCGGTTCGGCGTTGTGTCAGGAGGCGGGGTCGGTGCTCGCGGTCGTCACGGCGGCGGCCGGGGTGGCGGCGGCGCAGGCGAGGGCTTCCAGGTGGGCCAGGGCGTCGTGGTGGCGGTTGGCCAGGACTAGGAGCTCCTCGTGGCGTCCGATTAGCAGGTGCTCGGCACTTCGGCCTTCGGCCAGCTCGGCCTCCGCGGCCTGCAGATCGCTGATCGCGTGCCGGATCATGCGGGTGAGTCGGATATCGCGTTCACGGGCCTGGAGGGCGGCGTCATGCAGCAGCCTGGTGAGGGCGTCTGCGGTTCCGTTGGCGGCGGTGCGGCGTATGCGCGCGACGGCTTCGGCGGAGCCGAGCCGCCAGGTCAGGATGCGGTCGATGGCCGGGTGGTAGACCTGCGCGGTTTGAGCAGCGGTGTTCACGGTGTCTCCTGCGTTGTGGCTGCGGCGGTGATGACGTGGGCCGGGGTGCTCGCAGTGGCCAGCAGGGAGCACTCGGCGCTGCCGTGCGCGCCTTTGACCGTCCAGGTCGACAGCTCCGGGGTGGGCATCGGGAACAGGAACGCGCACCAGAATCTGGTGAAGTCCTGGTCGGTGGGAGGGCCGATCCACGCCTGAAGGCCAGCCACCGCGACGGACAGTTCGTGTTCGGGGGCCAGGTTCCATCCGGCGGCATTGAATCCGGCGGTGTGCCCGCCGGGGGCCGCCGGTCGCAGGGCGGCCCTGGCCATGGCCAGGGCGGTCGCTACGGGTACCGGTCCGCCGTTGATCTGCCACAGCGGGTCCTGGGCGTCGTCGGGGGTGCGGGGCGCGTACAGGCTGATCAGGGCCAGGCCGTCGCGGATGCCGTGGGCGGCGAGCATCACCGCCGCATCGGGGCTGTTCCAGACGCGCGCTTCGGGGTCGAAGTCGTGGGCGTGGTGCTTGGCGCTGCTGCGGGTCCAGCGCTCGGCGGTCAGTACTAAGCCGAGCGGGTCTTCGGGGGCTGTGGCGTCAGCGTTCATGGACGTCCTTCTCGGTGCGGGTGACGGGGTACGGGTTCAGGCGGTGAGGGCGAGGGCGGCCAGGACTGCCGGCGGGGTGTCCTCATCTCCGGTCCAGGTGGCGCCGTCGGTGAAGTCCGGGGCCCGGGTGAGCATCCAGCCCTCGACCGGGGACAGGTGCTCCAGCCGGATGCGGCGGGTGCCGTCCGGGCTCCACCAGGTGCGCTCAGCACCCCGCTCGCCTCGGCTGACGGTCACCCGCCATCCGGCGGCGTCCAGAAGTTCCGGGAGGGTTCGTTCACTCTCACCGCCGCGCACCTGGGCGAGCGCGCGGGCAGTCTCGGCGGCGTCAGCAGCATCGATCGCCGCCAGCGCACCGATCACGGTCACGGCCGCCGTCAGGTCGGCCCGCCAGCCTGCGCCGTGCAACTCGGCAATGGGGCGCCCGGGGCGGCTGCGCAGGTCGACATGCAGGTCGCTGCCCTGGCCGCTCCAGCGAGTGACCCCGGGCACGGTCCTGCCCGGCAACGGCGCGGGGCCGGAAGGCCGGACATGGTCGAACAGCCATCCGCGCGCGGCCAGCGCGCAAGCCAGCTCGGTGATGAACTGCTCGGTTTCGATAGTCGTGATCATGCGGGTGTCTCCTGTCGATGTGCAGGCCAGCGAGCGGGAATGGAATTGTCGGTCGGAGTCACTGGTCGAGTGCGGTGGCCGTCATCGCAGCAAGTTCGGCGTTCGTCAGCAGGATTTTGATGCGCGAAATGACCTCCCAAGCCGCGTGGGCTCCGACGGTGCCGGGCAAAAACAGGTCCTTCACGGCGACCGGTCCGGTCACCAGGTTCGGGGCATCCACCCGGTTGAGCTGGAACCCCACCACTACCGGGCCTGCGGCGGCGGTGACGGTCACTGCCAGGTCCACGCAGTAGCCGAAGGCGCCCTTGTAGGCCGCCTGGCCGGCGATCCAGGCCACGTCCTGCGCGATGTCGGCCGGGTCGGGCTGGTTGCGGAAGTCGGGCCAGGCTCCGCCCCGGCTCTCGGCCGTGGTCAGGGCCGCGACATAGACGGCCTTGTCCTTGGCGGCTTCGAAGACGGCCTTGGAGATTCTCAACAGTTCGTCGGCGGTCATCAGGTGATCGGTGCTCATCGTGGTTTCCATTCGTCTTCAGTGGGCTGTCTCGGCCGGGTGCTGCGGCGAGAGCGTGGGAGGGGTGACGGCGTGGCAAGCAGCGGCTCTTTGCCGATCAGCTACTGCTGCGGATAGGTCAGGGCGAAAGCCGTCGCGGCCATGGTGGCCACCGTCGAGGCGGTCACCAGCGCCGCAAGCTGGAGCCGTACACGGCGCGGCAGCAGCCTGCCCCGGTCATGGGCCTGCACAATTTGCGTCGCGGCCCTTCTCAGCACGATCCAGTCGGCGATGCAGACGTCTGCGATCAGCACGCCTTGGGCGATGGCAGTCATGCAGGGCTCTGCCCGTCTCGATCTGTGGCCTGACCGGCGGTGCTGTAGGCGGTGACGGCGGTGAGCATGGCGGCGGTGTCATCGGCCTCGGACACACCGCCAGGCCCGACGTAGACGGTGACGGGTTCCTCATCGCCCGGGTAGCCGTCCCAGACCCCGGGGTAGTGCAGAGCCCACCACGGCGCTCGCGGGGCGTCGGACAGCGGCAGGCGCGCGTCGGTGTCGCTGATCAGCACTGCTGAGCCGTCGTGCAGCACGACGCAGATGGCGGCGCAGCCGCCGGACAGGTACTCGATGCCGGGGTCGAACCCGGCATCGGTCAGAGCGTCCAGGACGTCGCGGCAGGCGGTCTGGGCGGCGCCGAAGGTGAAGGTGTCCGTCGTGTCTGGTTCGGCGGTGGTGGCGTCGGTCATCAAAGATCTCCTTGCAAAAGGTGCGTGCTGGTGGGCGGTTGGGCGTGGCGGTGGTTGTCAGTCGCGTAGTGGCCCGGGATGCGGTCAGCGGGAGGTGAGGATGTAGGCCAGGGCGGCGCGCAGGATCTTGTTGCCACCCTTGTTGTGCTCGGTCCAGTGGTGGGTGTGCGCGGCCCAGGGGTGGGCGGTGACGGTGGGCGCGACGGCGGCGGTCCAGCTGGCGGTGCTGAGCGCGTACCAGGAGGCGAGCTGGTGGCGCTGGCCGTAGGTGTGTTCGTCGTCGGCGGTCAGCAGGACACTGATTCGATCCGGGCCCTCGTAGGTGAGTCGGAGCCGCACTGCTACGCGTGCATCTGGTGTGGATCGGCCTGGGGGCTCCCAGAATCCGGTGAACCAGGGCGCGGCCTCGTCGCTGGTGTGGACGGTATCGATCTGGAACCAGGCTCCCTGCCACATGATCGGGTCGGTGGTGCGCAGCATGTCCATGGCTTTAGTCCTCGCCGTTGGTGGTGGCAGCCGGGGCGATCTCGGCCAGGTAGCTGCTGAGCACCCGCTTGGCCAGGCGGGCATCGTTGGCAGTGACGTCGGCCGGGAGATGTACCCGCATTGCCCGCGCCCTGGGCAGAGGGATCGTCAGATCGACTCCGCCGTCGGCGGTGGGCGTCCAGCCCGGGGCGTTGCCGTTCTCGGCAGCCTTGTCGTGCCAGCGCTGCGGCTGCTTGAGGTAGTCACGGAACAGCATCAGGGCTTTGCGGAACGAAGCCGCGTACTGGCGGCGGGTCGCCTCGGAGATGGTTTCGCCGCTCGTGGCGTTGAACACCGCGATAGCGCGATCATCGAGGAGCACGGTGAGGTCTGCGGTCGCCTGCTCGGGCAGTGCGGACAGGATCCGGCGGGCGCCCAGACGGTAGGCGGCGGTGCTGGAGGAGGACAGCAGGCCGGCGTGGCAGGCGAAGTCCAGGAAGGCGAGCAGGTCCGCGGTTTCTCGTCCCGGCACGGCTGTGCCGTGGCTGCCAGGTGGCATGGCGCTCATGACCGGGGTTCCTGCCCTTCGGGGGTGGCAGCTCGTAGCAGGCCTAAAGCGTCGTGCCAGGCGCGCTCGGTCTTCTCGAAGTGCCGAGCCATGATGCGGCAGGCGGTCATGAGGTGGACTGAGATGGCACACAGGTTGAGCGCGGCGAACAGTCCTATGGCGGATAGTTGCATGTGCATTGGGGGTGCCCTTCTAGTAGGCGGTGACCGCTGTCTAGACGTCGGGGAGGGTGAACAGGCCAGGCAGGCGTCAGAGGTCAGAGACGGGGTCGATCGCGGCTGCGAGCTCGGCGAGGCTGGTGCCGTCAGCGGTCTTGAAGTTCGTCCAGCCCTTCGTGGGGTATCCGGCTAGGCGGGTAGCGGCGCGGTTCGGGCCCGCCTGTACGCTGCCGTCTTCCAGCGCCAGGCATCCGGAGGCGGTCACGGTGACGACATGGACCGTGGCGTGGTTGCGGCGGTGCCAGATCAGGCGGTCACCGGGCTGCAGGTGTCCGGCGCGCAGCAGGGGCCCGAGCTGGCCGGGCAGGGGCACGTCGGCCGTGTCGTTCTTCGGCACCGGTGTCAAGTCCAGCAGGGACCGCAGCACGTCGTTGGGGGTATCGCGCCAGGGGCGTGCCCTGGCGGCGAGGGTGTCGAAGACTTCGGTGTCGATGTCGATGTTCGGCATCGGGTCCTCCTCGGCGGTCGGCGTGAGCGGGCGGGGCTAGGCGGCGGTCACGCGCAGGATGCGGGCGGCGCGGCGCATCAGGTCGTCGGCAAGGCCGAGCAGTTCGTCCTGGGTCAGGTCGCGGGTGACCTTGTTGGCGCCGGGACGCTTGTCGAAGGGCTGCCAGTGGAACTCCTCCGGCGGGGTCTCGCAGACCTTGGTCCACTCCAAGGCCGGCGTGAGCACCTCGGCCAGGGCGTAGGACTGGGGGCGGTGGGAGTCCAGGGCGACGCGGGCGCGGATGGTGTGCTCGCCTACGTGCCAGATCCGGGTGATGCGCGGTCCCCTGTTTGCAGTCGTGCCGATGCTGGTTTCCAGCAGCTCGGCAGTGGCGGTGGTGCTCATAGTCAGTGGCCTGTCTCGGTGTCTGCGGGGGTGGCGAGCGCGATGGTTTTGGTGTCGGGTTCCGGCGAGTCGGCGGATGCCAGGGCCTTGAGGTCTGCCAGGGTGGCGCCGTCGGCGGTCCGGAACACCGCCCAGCCGTCGTTCGGGTATCCAGTGAGCCGCGCAGCGGCCTGGTTCGGGCTGGGCCATACCGACCCGTCGGGGAGTTGGACCTGCCCGTCCGCTGTTACGGTGACCGTCAGCCGCTCGCCGAGGCGCTTGCGGTGCCAGATCAGTTCCTGGCCCGCTTCGAGCAGCCCGGCGCGCAGCAGGGGGGCCAGTGTCGGCTTCAGGCCGCGCCGGTACTCCTGCCGCGGACTGGCGGCCAGCCGCCGCAGAATGTCGGTGAGCAGGTCGCGGGAGTTGGCGCTGACCCAGATCCTGGCCGTCAACTTGCCGCTGAGAGCGAGTTCGGCATATACGCCGGGGTCGCCGAATCCAGCAGGGGGGATCTCGATTCCCAGCTCGGCGCCACGTGGCGCTTCTTGGCTGCGGGCTGCATCAAGTCGGGCTCTGGCGCGGCCCGGCCGCACGGCAGCCGGGTCGTCCAGGGCGGTCAGGAACTCGGCGACGGCACGGCGCAGGCGGTTGGTGTAGTTGTTCCGGGTGGAGGTCGAAAGGTTTGGCCAGAGGCAGTCGGCGTGGTCGGCCAGGAGCTGCTCGACGCTCACGGTGCGCATGTCGATCGTTTGCAGGGTGGTGCTGGCGTGGTGGGCCAGGTGGTCCAGGACTGTGGTGGCGACGGCGGTACAGCTGCGCTCGGTGGTCGTTCCGCCGACATCGCTGCGGTGGTGCCACCAGGCGATCAGGTCTGCGGCCGAGGGCCCGTGCGGTGCGGGCAGTGCGGTGGTGGTGGTCTGCATGGCGGTCTCACCTGTCACTGGTGACCGGTGCGGTGGTCGGCGCGGCGTGGTCGGGATCGTCGTCCGGGTGGTTGGTGAGGGCGAGGGCGGTGATGACGGCGGCGGGGGTGTGCCGGGTGAGGCGGGCGCGGGTGCTGCCGTCCTTGGTGCAATCGACGTCCCAGAAGGCGGGGTCATTGTCGGGACCGCACCAGATCACCCATCGGTCGCCGTCCGGGGAGGTCCAGGTGCGGATCTGCGGTCCGTCCTCGTCCTCCTCGTCCCAGTCGTCTTCGTCGTAGTCGTTTTCGAGGTCTTCATCGGGTTCGTCGTGCCGCTCGTGCCATCCGGCGGCAGTCAGCAGTGCCTCGACGCTGTCCAGTTGGGGGGTCGTCGTGGCCTGGTGTGCGGTGGTGATGGCCGCGAGCGCTATCGGCAGGGGTGCGGAGAACTGTGCGGACCAGAATCGGCGGCGTGTCCCGCCGGTGCGGACCGAGGGGGCGGTGAGTGTGCCGAAGCAGAGCCCGCCGGAGACGTCGTGCACGTTGAGAGTCAGAGCCCTGTCGGGACTGGCCAGCTGGTGGAGTTGGGTGTTGCCTCCCGGATCGGTGGCGATGTCCTGGGTATAGGTCCAGCCGTCGGCGAGCAGGGTTTGAGCCACGGTGACACTGCAGCCGCTTGTGGCATCGGCGGTGGTTGACGGGGTGCTCATGGCGAGGGGCTCCTTGCGGTTCGGGGTGACGGGGCGGGTCTAGTCGGTGAGGGCTAGGGCGGTGATGACGGCAGCCGGGGTGTGCTGGCTGGCGTGGGTCTCGCCGTCGCCGGGGCCTTCGCGGTCGACGCTCCAGCCGCCTTCGTCGTCCTGGTCGGCGGGGTTCCACCGCACGCTGCGGGTGCCGTCCGGGGACTGCCATTCGCGTTGCAGCAGGCACCCTCGTTCGGTGATGTCCGGGTACTGCGTCCAGCCGTGTCCGGCCAGGGCGGCGGTCACCGCGACGACGATCGGGTGGGGCGAGTTGCCGGAGTCGGCGGCTGCCCTCACGGCGGCCAGGGCTACGGCGAGCGGGACCTCGTGCAGGTCGGCCATCCAGGCGGGTGTGCGTCCGGGGTCAGTGCGCACGGCGTCGGCGGACAGGCGGGCGATCATGTGGCCGTCGGGGAAGGCCGAGGCGTCGACATACAGGCGTCCGTCGGGGCTGGCCACCTCGTGGATCTGGCTGCGCCACTGCCGCTCGGTGCGGACCGGGTTGGTGTAGGTCCAGTCCCGGTCGAGTAAGGCCGTGGTCAGTGCGGTGGTGGGGTCGGTGGTCGGTGTGGTGGCGGTGGTCATGGCGGGGGCGGTGGCAGCAGGCGTGCCAGTGACGGCAGCCGT
>NZ_JAAFZA010000085.1 GCF_015356865.1 Catenulispora pinisilvae | reverse complement strand
GGGTGGTGGTGGGCGGGGTGCTGCTCGACGAGGTCGGCGGACCGGTCGGGCAGGTGGAGGCCGACCCGTTCACGTCGTTCACCGCGTCGTTGAACAGCGTCGCCGCCGGATCCAGGTCGTACAGCGAGAACATCATCACGCCGCCGAGCCCGTTGCAGTGCAGATAGTCGGCCTTGGCCTGGATCGACTGCGCGTCCTCGCCGGACCAGAAGTTGGTCCCGTCATAGAAGTACGCGGCCTGGGCCACCGGGTCCCAGTAGGTGTCCGCGGAGTTGTTGACGATCCCTGACAACTCCTTGTACATCTGGATCCCCGGCACATTGCCCGAGTCCGCGGCTCCCGCCGCGGGCCCCGACGCCGTCTGGAACAATCCGTGGGCCGATCCGGCACTCACCCCCGTCCAGCCCCGGTAGTAGAACGGGATCCCGATGTTGAGTTTGCTCGCTGGGAACCCGCCTGGGATGCCGTATGAGGAATCACCGGTGGTATACGCCTTGACCGCCTCGTCGAGGTTGTATTTGGCGTTGCCCGGTGGCACCGGGGTCATCGGGTCGTTGGGATCGCTGTAGATCGGCGACTGATGGTTCGTCGGACCGGTGGCGTCCCAACCGCCGTGCATGTCGTACGTCATCGCGTCGCCGAACGTCAGGTATTGCCCGATGTTCTGCGTCTCGATGCCGGCGGCGATCTTCTCCTGCCCGGAAGGCAACGCCGCGGACAGTGCGTAGGTCTTTCCGTCAGCTGACCCCTGAGCGTTCAGCTCGGTCCGGAATTCCTGTAGCAGCGCCGTGTAGTTCGCCTTGTCGGCCGGGGACTCGTGGTTGCCCAGGTGCCCGGCGGAGGAGGCCGGGTACTCCCAGTCGATGTCGAAGCCGTCGAAGATGCCGGCCGCGGTGCCCGCGCCGCCGTAGCCGCCGGACGCCGGGATGTTGCCCTTGATGAACATGTCGATGCAGCTCGACACGAACTTCTGCCGCGAGGCCTGGGTGGCGGCCACGTCGGAGAAGTACTTGGAGTACGTCCAGCCGCCGATCGACAACAGCACCTTGAGATTCGGGTGCTTGGCCTTCAGCTCCTGAAGCTGGTGGAAGTTGCCGGCGATGGGTTGGTTGTAGACGTCCGAAGTACCGTCGACGCTGATCGAGGAGTCGAAGGACTTCTGGTAGTCGGCGAACTGGTCCTCGGCGCCGTCACCGGCGTTCGGGTCGGTCTCCCCGCCCGGGTCCGGGTCGGTGGCCTTGGTGGTCTCGAAACAGGTGAGGTTGCTCGGGTCGATGTTCTCGAAGTCGTAGATCAGGTAGTTGAGGTTGTTGGCGGCCCCGGTCTGATCGACGTTCTTCAGGTAGTAAGCGTTCTGATAGATGGACCACTGGTCGTAGTAGGCCACCTTCAGACCGCCGGACGTGGCCGCGGCCCCTGTGGTGTTGTTGCTCCGCATCGCAGCCTGCGGGGACGGTCCGGCGCCGATGGCGGCGGAGGCACCCGCGACTATGACCGCGGAGGCGAGCACCGCGGTCAGGGCAGATCTTCGTGACGCTCTCATTTCGTGAAGCACGCTCCTGTGGCGGGAGGGATAGGACGCGCTAGCGCATAGAGCTGATCCGGGGAGCGGCGCCGCTGTGAACGGATCGGGTTGTAGGGAAGAAGTACCGCCGTCACCGGGCACTGTCAAGGGTGAGGTCTAGACCAAGGTCTAGACCTACTGGCATCGACCATGGTCATCCCGTAGCAGGTCAGCGAATAGCAAAGAAGGCCTTACGAGGTCTTGACCGCGAGGTCCGCGACGAGGAGCATGGCGCTCGCCATCGCTGGTCTAGACATCTTCGTCTCATTTCGAGGAGCCCCATGAGCCGCCCCTCCCAGCACCACCGGCAGCGCCGCGTAGCCCTGGCCGCGGCCGCCGTCCTGCCTCTGGCGATCGCCCCGATCGCCGTCGCCTCACCCGCACTGGCCAACCCCGGCACGGCCGTCACGTCGGGCACCGCCACCACGGCGGCCGCGACCGCTTCGGCGAATGCCAACAGCGGCAATGGGAAAGTGTCAGTCGGCTACCTCACTCAATGGGGGATCTACTCAGGGTTCTACGAAAAGAACCTCGTCACCTCCGGCGCGGTGAAGAAGCTCACTGAGATCGACTACGCGTTCTCCAACATCGCCCCCGACGGCACCTGCGCCAGCGCCGACTCCTGGGCGGACTGGCAGAAGCCGGTGGCCGCCGCGGACTCCGTGGACGGCACCGCAGACACCGGCGCGCAAGCCATCGCAGGGAACTTCAACCAGCTGCGCGAGCTGAAGAAGGCGTATCCGAACCTGAAGATCGTGATGTCGATCGGCGGCTGGTCGGAGTCCACCAACTTCTCCGCCGCCGCGGCGACGCCCCAGTCGCGGGCGAAGTTCGCGCAGTCGTGCATCGACATGTACATCAAGGGGAACCTTCCGGGTGTGGCACCCGGCGCCGCCGCCGGGATCTTCGACGGTGTCGCCATCGACTGGGAGTACCCGGACGAGGTCGGCAACGGCAACCCGCACGGTCCGCAGGACACGCACGACTTCACGTTGCTGCTCCAGGAACTGCGCAACCAGCTCGACGCCGCCGGCCGCGCCGCCGACCGGCGCTACCTGCTCACCGCCGACATGCCGGCCGGGCCGGAGAACGTCTCGCACATCGAGGTGGGCCCGGTGTCCAGAATCGTGGACTGGATGAACGTGATGACGTTCGACTTCCACGGCACCTGGGAGACCACCGGTCCGACGAACTTCCAGTCCAACCTGTTCCCCTCGCCGTTCGACCCCGCGCCGCGCGCGACGCCTTCGGACCCGTACCCGGTCAACGGTGAGATCTCGACGCTGGAGGTCGTCGCGAACTACCTGCGGCAGGGCGCCAGCCCGAACAAGATCGCCATCTCGGTCCCGTTCTACGCGCACGGCTGGACCGGCGTCGCGCCCGGGCCGAACGGCGACGGGCTCTACCAGCCGGCCACCGGCGTGGCGACGGACATCGAGTACAACCAGATCGCGGCCGAGCCCGGGACCGTGCACCACGACCCGATCACCGGCGCGGCGTACAAGTACGACCCGGCGAGCAAGACGTTCTGGACGTACGACGACCCGCAGAGCATCCAGGAGAAGGTGCTGTTCATCAAGGCCCTGGGACTGCGCGGCGACATGACGTGGTCGTTGGACGGCGACACGGCCGACGGGCAGTTGGTGAACGCCTTCGGCTTCGGCAAGTGACGCACGTCACAGAGTTATGCCGGAAGTCTGAAGGGAACGAATAGACCGGGTGGCTCCTCTTCACCTCGACAGCATCCACCGCAGTCGAACAGGAGGAGCCACCCGTGTCCGTTTCGCCGATGCCCCCGATCCGGGAAATCATTCACCCCGTCACCCACCGATATGTGACTGCTCGCGGCGTACGGTTCCACGTCGCCGAATCAGGGCCCGCAGACGGCGAGGTCCTGGTGCTGGTCCACGGTTTCCCGCAGCATTGGTACCTCTGGCGGCACGTCCTGCCGCACCTGTCCGCCACCCACCGCGTCCTGGCCCTGGACCTGCGCGGCTTCGGCTGGTCCGAGGCGCCGAAGCACGGCTACGGCACCGGCAACCTGGCCGAGGACGTGATCGCCGTCCTGGACGCGCTCGGTGTGCAGACCGCTTCGATCATCGGGCACGACTGGGGCGGCTGGGTCGGCTTCGTGGCGGCGCTGAAGCACCCGGAGCGGATCAGGACCCTGGTGTCGGTCAACATGACCCACCTGTGGCCGCTGCCCCGACGGATGCTGCCGAACCTGTGGCGGATGTGGCACACCGCGTTCGTCGAGCACCCGCCGCTGGGCCGGCTGGTCCTGCGGCACACCGGCTTCGCCGGATTCCTGCTCCGGCACTGGTCCGGCGACCCGGGACTGTGGGAGCGCGAAGACATCCGGATCTACACCGACGCCATGCGGGATCCGGCGCGGGCGCGGGCCGGGGAGCAGGTCAACGCGGCGTATGTGTGGCAGGAGATCTTCGGGCACCCGCTGGGGCGCTATCGGAAGGCCCGGCTGACCGTGCCGACACTGATCATCGGCGGCGAGCGCGACGTGGTGATCCCGCCGGCGGTGTTGGCGGGCGGGGAACGGCACGCCGACGATCTCCGGGTGGTCGTGCTGCCCGGCGGCCATCTGTTGCCGGAGGAGCAGCCGACGGCGGTTGCCGAGGAAGTGCTGCGGTTCTTGGGGTAGCCGCTCCGCCACTCAAACACTCGCCGCCTGCCGCGCAGCCCGCTCCTGCGCCAGCTCCGCCACCGCGGTCGACCCAGCTCGGCCCAGCTCGGCCCAGCCGCGGATGAGCAGGATCTTCTGTGGTCGGTGGCTGTTCTCACCCCTGGGACGGAGCCGCCGCACGGTTCTCGACGCCCCGCGCTCCCCCGATCGAGCGAGTTTTTGCCAGCGGTCTTTCCCCCGGTCGGGCGATCCGCCGGACGGCCTGCTCCTCGTAGCGTGACTCCATGATCAGTAGTAGAGCCCTGCGTCCGATCCTCATCGGCCTGTCGTGTCTGTCCGTGGTCGTGGTGGCGGTGCCGACCGCCTCGGCGACGCAGCCGGTCAACCCGTACGGCGCGCTCGGTGCCCAGCCCGTCGACTGGCAGGTCTGCGGCCAGGCCCCGGTGACGTACTGCGCCGACATCGCCGCCCCGATGGACTGGTACGACCTGTCCAAGGGCACGATCAGCATCCACATCACCAAGGTCGCCAGCACCGGCGGCGCGGCCCGGCGCGGCATCCTGCTGGTCGACCCGGGCGGTCCGGGCAGCGACGGCTCGGCCCTGGCCACCAGCACCGCCAAGTCCGAGCCGGATCTGCTGAACGCCTACGACATCATCGGCTTCGCACCGCGCGGGGTCGCACCGTCGACCGCTCTGGACTGCGACATCGACTGGTCCAAGTACACGCCCGTCGCCGACGAGCGCGACCGCTCCGCCGCCACCACCGAGCAGCAACTCGCCGACGCGCGCCTGGTCGGCCAGAGCTGCGGAGCCGCGCCCTTGGCCCCGTACATCACCACCGACCAGACCATCCGCGACATGGACCTGATCCGCGCGGTCCTCGGCGCGCCGAAGGTCAACTACCTCGGGTTCTCCTACGGCACGTGGCTCGGAGCGTGGTACGCCGCGGCCTTCGAGCCCCGTGCCGACCGCTTCGTCCTGGACTCGAACATGGACTGGCGCCGGACCATCAAGGACGACTACGTCGACGCCTGGGCCCAGGGGTTCGACCGCCGGTTCGAGGTGCAGTTCCTGCCCTGGCTCGCACGCCACGACGACCTCTACGGCTTCGGCACGACCACGGATCAGGTGCAGGCGTCGTTGGACGCGCTGCGCGTCGCGGTCGCGGGCCAGGGCCGGGCCAGCTCGCTGGATGTGTTGCAGGCACAAGCTCTGTACAACGCGAGCGGTTGGCCGCAGTGGGCCGGCGTTCTCAAGACCCTGCGTTCGGACCCGTCTCAGGCCACGAAGTTGCTCCCGGCGGTGCGGGTGCCGACCGGGAAGGCGGCCAGCGGCGCGTACTGGGCTGTGACGTGTGCGGACACGCCGTGGTCACATGACCCCTCGTACTGGGTGGCCGAGGGCGATCGGCTCGGGGCCGCGTATCCGTTGGTGGGTGCGGAGTCCACGGAGGAGCCGTGCGCGTTCTACCCGTATACGTCGCAGCACCCTGTGCTGCCCGGCGCGGACAACCTGCCGGCGATGTTGATGGTGCAGGACCAGTACGATCCCGCGACTCCGCTTGAGGGCGCGCTCGACGCGGCGCGGGAATCGCATCAGGCGATGGTGTTCGTGCAGGACGGCGGCAACCACATCGCATATGACACGGGCAACGCGTGCGTGGACGCACACGTGAACGACTACCTGCTGCACGGCGGCGCGCCGACATCAGCGGTCTGCGAAGCGATGCCCTTGCCGCTCGACGACAGGGTCTATTCCTAGGCAGCTCTTCCTAAGCGGCTATTCCTAGGCGGCTATTCCTAGGCTACGCGCCTGCGCACCTTGCCGAGGGTGCGCAGGACGGCGCGCTCGCCGAGGAGCAGCGGCGCGACTCTGCGGACGCCGGGGGTGCGGACCGCGCCGCATCCGGCGAGCAGGGTGCCGTCGCCGTCCGCGACCGCCGCGAAGCCGCCGACCACGAACCGGTCCTGCATGACGCACCAGCCGTCGCGCAGGTCGACGGCGAAGCGGCCGCGGTTGCCGAGCAGGCCGGTGGCGAGCGCGGAGCCGTCGGCGGCGAGTTCGAAGCGGCGGATGAAGCCGATCAGGTCGGGGATGCTGCGGTCCATGTCGGCGAGGTAGTGCCAGACACGGTCGAAGGGGACGTCTATGTGGAGCTGGCCGTAGGCGGCTGTGGGGAGGGCTGAGGCCAGGACGTGCATGCGGCGGACCGGATCGAGGTCGGTGACGGGCCAGCTGCCGGCACTGTTGATATTGCCGCTGTTGGTATTGCCGCTAGTGCCGCCGCTCATGCCGTCCACGCCTTCCGGAACGCCGCCTTGGCCCGGCTCAGCCGCGACTTGGCCGTCCCCGCCGACACCGCGAGCACCTCCGCCGCCGCTCGTTCGTCCAGGCCCTCCACTTCCCGCAACATCAGGATGGCACGGTGTTCCGGCGACAGGCGGTCGAGCACGTCCCGCACATCCACCGCCAGCTCCGGGCTCCCCGGCGCCGGGAGCTCGGCGAGCTCCGCGGGCTGCTGGCGCGCGCCGCGCTGCGCGATCCGGATCGCCTCCCGCACCGCGATGCGCCGCACCCAGCCGTACAGCGCGGCCGGCTCGCGCAGCGACTTCAGGTTCTGGAACACCGCGATCAGTGCTTCCTGCGCGGCGTCCGGACCGTCGGCGAGCGCGATCGGGGCGCACAGGCGGCCGACGTAGGGGGTCAGCTCGTCCAGGAGGCGGCTCATCGCGATCGCGTCGCCGCGCTGGGCGGCCCGGACCCAGCGGATCGCGTCCTGCCCAACCGGGGCGGCCCGCCGAGCCGAGGCGTCCGAGGCGTCCGGGACGTCCGGGACGTCCGGAACCTCCGAGGCGGCCGAGGCGTCCGCACCTGCGCTCACGCCGATGATCGTACCGGCGCCGCGAATAATCAGTTGCGCCGTATCGGGGGTCATGCCTAAGGTCTTGCGCATCGCCGATCACCGAGATCGCCGGTCCAGTTCTCCTGAAAGGAGGTGGGGACAGTGACGTTTGCCGTCATTGCCGCGCGCGCGGAATCCCGAATCATTTCCCTCCTTTCCACACGGAGAACATCACAGTGCCCAAGCACTCGCAGTACCTGACCGACGACTTCGACGACTTCGAAGATTCCTCCGCGCGCCCCGAGCGCATGCGCCGTGCCGCCGCTCCGAACCAGCTGAACCCGAACCGCAAGGGCCGCCTCACGCTGGAGGAGAAGGCCCGCCTGGCCATCGACCGCGAGAACGAGGAGATGGCGCCGCCGGAAGGCGACCGCTGGACCAACTGGCCCGACGCCGGGCACGGCCCCGAGCCGCTGCCGGAGTGGGTGATCACCGAGCAGGGCGCCTGCGACTACGAACTCGGCGTGCTGAAGACCGGCAAGGAGGCCGACGTCTTCCTGCTGCGCCGGGTCTCCCCGGAGACCGGCGCCGAGGTCACCATGGCCGCCAAGCGCTACCGCTCGAACGAGCACCGCACCTTCCAACGCGACGCCGGCTACCTCGAAGGCCGCCGGCTGCGCCGGACCCGCGACATGCGCGCGATCGAGGGCCGCACCTCGTTCGGGATGAACCTGATCGCCCAGCAGTGGGCGATCGCCGAGTTCGGCGCGCTGGCCGAGCTGTGGCAGGCCGGCGTGCCGGTCCCCTACCCGGTGCAGCTGTACGGCACCGAACTGCTGATGGAGTTCATCGGCGAGCCCGACGGCACGGCCGCCCCGCGCCTGGCCCAGCTCCGGCCCGAGCCGGACGAGCTGCTGGACCTGTGGGAGCAGCTGATCTCCGCGCTGTTGGCGCTGGCCGAGCGCGGCCAGACGCACGGCGACCTGTCCCCCTACAACATCCTGGTGCACCACGGCCGTCTGGTGCTGATCGACCTGCCGCAGGTGGTGGACGTGGTGGTGAACCCCAACGGGCGCGAGTTCCTGTCCCGGGACGTGCACAACGTCTCGAAGTGGTTCGCCGCGCACGGCCTGGCCGAACGACACGCCGATCCCGAGACGCTGGTGGCGATGCTGGCCAACGAGGCCCGGCTTTCCTAAAACCGTGCGCGCACGGTCTGAGTTTCCCATCCGGCCGGCCGCGCACGGTATCGTGCGCGGCCAGTGTCAGTTCAAGTTCCGCGTCCGGTCCAAACCCGGCGCCGGGTCAAGCCCGGCGCCAGTGCGGCCCGGCGCGGCTCCGGGGAGGATTGCCACATGCCCGAAGTCTGGGACCCGTTGGGAACGTTACGTCGCACGCTGTGGATCGGCGGCGCGCAGTGGGCCGGCAAGTCGACGGTCGCGCGCATCCTGGCCCACCGCCACGGCCTGACCGCCTACCACTACGACTACCACGACGCGCGCGGCCACCAGGACCGCCGGATCGCGCGCCGCCTCGCCTTCGGCGAGCCGCCGGAGAACCCGACCCCCGATTCGGTCTGGCTCGACAGCACGCCGCGGGAATTGGCCGAACAGACGGTGGCCGGCTTCGCGGTGCGCTTCGAGTGGGCCCTGGACGACCTGCGCGGGCTGTACTCGGAGCGGCCGATCATCGCCGAGGGCTGGGGCCTGCGGCCGGAGCTGGTCGCCCCGCTGCTGGAGTCCCCGCAGCGGATGATCGTCATGGTCCCGACCGAGGACTTCCGGCAGCACCAACTCAGCACCCTGCCGCGCGCCGCCGCGATGGGCACCTCCACCAGCGACCCGGAACGCGCCCAGGCCAACCGGGTCGCCCGCGACCGGCTGGTCGCCGAGGACGCGGTACGCCGGGCCGCCGAGTCGGGGATCCGGGTGTTGGAGGTCGACGGCTCGCGGGACGCGGAGGCGATCGCCGACGCGGTCGCGGACCACTTCAAGGAATCAATCACCTGATTCCCGGGCTCAACCGCCTGACATCGGCGACACCGGCCGGGATGCGGCGCCCACGGCCCGCGGCCCGTCGCGGCTGCGATACTGGCTGCCCGTGACGCACTCCGACCTCGCCGCCCGCATCCACGCCGTCTCCCGCTTGACCGGGCAGTTCACGCTCCGCTCGGGACGCACCGCCACCGAATACTTCGACAAGTACCGCTTCGAAGCAGACCCGGTACTGCTCGACGAGATCGCACTCCGAATAGCCGCGCTGGTACCGGCCGGGACCGAAGTGCTCGCCGGGCTGGAGATGGGCGGGATCCCGGTGGTCACGGCGCTGGGACGGCACACCGGACTGCCGTGCGCGTTCGTACGGAAGGCGGCGAAGACCTACGGGACCTGCCGGCTCGCCGAGGGGGCGGAGGTCGCCGGACGCCGGGTGCTGGTGGTCGAGGACGTGGTCACCAGCGGCGGGCAGATCGTACTGTCGACGGCGGACCTGCGGGCGCTCGGCGCGGACGTGCGCGAGGCGTTGTGTGTCATCGACCGGGAGCAGGGCGGCGCGGAGGCGCTTGCTGTGGAAGGGATTCAGCTGCTGTCCTTACTTACAGCCGATGACCTTCAGCGCCCCTCACCCCACTAGGAACCGCGCGAACCCCGAAGTCTCCACGGTCCGCCCATCCGGCAGCACCGCGTAAGCCTCGATCCCGTCCCGCTCCTGAGCCCACTGCAACCCGCGCTCCGGTCCCATCGCGAACACCGCGGTCGCGTACGCGTCCGTGCGCGCGATCCGCGTGCCGATCAGCGTCACCGACGCGAAGCCGGTCGCCGGTTCGGCCGTGGCCGGGTCGATGATGTGCGCCCCGCGTTCGGCCGTGCCGGAGGTGGCGACCGCGAAGTCGCGGCCCGACACCAGGGCGGCGTAGCGGTCCGGCTGCCGCGGGTCCGCGATGCCGACGGTCCAGGGGCGGCCGAGTCCGGGCTCGCCGCAGGCCTGGACGTCGCCGCCGCCGACGATCAGGTGGTTGCGGGAACCGGCCTGGCGCAGGAGGCGGTCCACTTCCTCGATGGCCCAGCCCTTCACCCATCCGCTGGGGTCCAGGCGGCCGGCCGGGTACGCGGTGAACGCCCCGTCGGTGTCGGCCTCGACCTCCGCGCAGCGGCGCAGGACCTCGGCTACTTCCGGGTCGCGTTCGACGGACTCGCCGCGGGCCATACGGCTGATCGCGCTGTCCTCGCGGTAGGTGGAGAACTTCGCGTCGATCGTGTGCAGGCGGGCCACAGCGGTCGCGATCCCGGCGCCGAGCCGGGACTCTTCTACCTCGTTTATCTCGTTTATCTTGTGTATCTCGTCGCCTCCCGCACCGGCCTCGACCACGATCGAGAAGACCGTGCCCATCACCGGCTCGACATGCCGAAGGGTCACGCGCCCGCCTTGTCTATCGCGCTCTGAAGCGACTGCTGGTAGCCCTCGCTGGTGTAGGTCGCGCCCGAGACGCCGTCGATGTTCGCACTCTGCGCGCTCATCGCCTCCTGGTTCAGCTGCGGGATCGCGTAGGTGTTGATCTCCTGGTCCCGGCCGGTCTCGGTGGGGTACTCCAGGACCTGGATCTGGGTGATCTTCTTACCGCTGAAGGTGACGGCCAGCTGCACCGGCCCGTATCGCGTGTCCGCGGCGTCGCCGGTGACGGTCTTCGAAGCGCCGGCCGGGGCCACGCCGGAGGCCGGCGAACCCGCCGCCGAGCCGGGCTGCGACGACGACCCCGAAGACCCCGAAGTCCCCGATCCCGACCCGGACCCCGAAGCAGAGCTCGAAGACGGCGCCGAACTCGGCTGGCTCCCGTCCAGCGCACCGGACTGGGTGATCGTGAAGTTGTTGTTCGCACTCTTGGCGGCAAGCGGCGTGTTGCTGTGCGGCTTCAGACCGAGCAGCAGGACGACCCCGGAAACAGTCGCGGTGCCGGTGACGATCGCGCGTCGCATGAACGCCTCTCTAAAACTCGAACGACTCGTGGTGGATGTGGGAACCGGGCACCCCGGCCCCCCGCAACGCGGCGATGACCGCCTGCTGCATCGGCTCGGGCCCGCACAAGTACACGTCGTGCGCCTTCAGCTCCGGCACCAGATTCATCAACCCGCGCGGGGTGAGCGTCTTGCCGTGCCGGCGGCGGCTGCCGACCAAGTACACCAGCCGGGCGCCGCGGTCGCGGGCGATATCCTCCAGTTCGTCGCGGAAGATGATCTCCCGGTCGCTCCCGGCCCGGTAGAGCAGGGTCAGGCGGCCGGGCAGGGTCTCGAACAGGGCGCGGATCGGCGTGATGCCGACTCCGGCGGCGATCAGGAGCACCTGCGGCAGGCGGGCCTTGTCCTCGGTGAACGCCCCGTACGGACCCTCGGCCCGCACCTTCGTCCCCGGCCGCAGCTTGGCCACCGCCGCACTGTGGTCGCCGAGGTTCTTGATGGTGAACCGCAGGAAGTTCGGGTGCGGCGCGGCCGACAGCGAGTAGGGGTTCGCGACCCAGCGCAGGCTCCGCGTCTGGAACTGGAGGCGGAAGAACTGCCCCGGGCGGGCGTTCAGATCCTCCAGCCGCTCACCCTTCAGGATCACCGAGTACACCCCCGGCCCCTCCGGCACGATCGAGTGCACCCGCAGCTGGTGCCGCCGGTCCCGCACGTACGGCATCCACAGCCGGTACCACCCCAGCACCAGCGCGGCCAGCACGTAGTACGCGCTCCACAGCGTCTGCTCCGGCTGGACCGACAGGTCGGCGCCGTTGGCGATCTGGTGGCTGAAGGCCAGCGCGATCGCCAGGTAGGTGGCCAGATGCAGGTAGTACCAGGTCTCGTAACGAAGCTTGCGCCGGGCGACGCGCGCCGAGACGATGCCGGTCCCGAACAGCAGCAGCGTGGCCAGCGAGCCCTTGATCATGTCCGGGTAGTGGAAGACGATGTCCACGCCCTCCGACACCACGCCCTTGCCGTCGGTGAGCGCGTAGCCCCAGATGATCGTGACGATGTGCGCGCTGACCAGGAAGATCATGTAGCGCCCGCACAGCGCGTGCCAGCGGGCCAGCCGGTCGCTGCCGACCCGGTGCTCCAAGAGCGGGATCCGGGCCATGAGGAGCAACAGGACCGGTGCCGTGTAGCCGGCCAGCAGCCCGGTGATCCGCCCCGCGCCGTCCAGCCAGCCGGCCGCACCGACCACGCTGTCGGTGGCGTGCCACCAGGCGCCCAACACCGCCGCGGCCCCGGCCGCCATCAGCGTCAGGGCCAGACGCGGGACGATCTCGGGCGACGGTTTGGCACCGGTGGCACCGGTCGGTGCGGTGTCGCGGGGCAGTGCGGTCGTGCTCATGGCTCCGAGATAAACAGTCCCACCTTTGAGTTTCCTCAGAACGCCCGCGTTCCCCGGGAATCCTTAACCAATCTTCACGCGCGATGTGGACGATGACCATCATGCCTGCGAAATTCGCGAACCCGACCGAACCCTGGCGCTTCCTGGTCGTGGATGACGAGCCGGACCTGGTCGAGGTGGTCTGCGGTGCGCTGCGGCACGAGGGCTGGGACGCGGTCGGCGCGCACGACGGCCGCGAGGCGGTCTCGGCCGCGGCGACGTACCAGCCGGACGCCGTGGTGCTGGACATGATGCTGCCGGACATGGACGGTATGGAGGTCATGCGCCGGATCCACACCAACCGGCCCGAGGTGCGGGTACTGTTCCTGACCGCGCGCGACGCGGTGGAGGACCGGATCGCCGGCATCGCGGCCGGCGGCGACGACTACGTGGCCAAGCCGTTCAGCCTGGACGAGGTGGTGGTGCGGCTGCGCAGCCTGGTCCGGCGCACCGCGCGCGGGCGGGCCGGCCGGGCGGCCAGCCCGGACTGCCTGGTGGTCGGCGACCTGGTCCTGGACGAGGCCGCGCGGGAGGTGACCCGGGGCGGTGAACCGATCGAGCTGAGCCCGAAGGAGTACCTGCTGCTGTGGTTCCTGATGCGGCACCCGCGCCAGGTGCTGAGCAAGTCGCAGATCCTGTCCGAGGTGTGGTCGTACGACTACGGAGGGCAGGCACACGTCGTGGAGCTCTACATCAGCTATCTGCGCAAGAAGATCGACGCCGGCCGCCCGGCGATGATCCACACGGTCCGCGGCGCCGGATACGTGATCAGGGCCGCCGCTGCGTGACCCGCCTGCGGCCGCGGACGCTGCGCGGACAGCTGACCCTGGGGCTGGTGGCGCTGCTGGCGGTGATCTTCGTCGGCGTCGGGATCGGCACCACGGCCCTGCTGCGCGGCTTCCTGGTGACCCGGCTGGACCAGCAACTGACGGCGGCCGGCCCGCGCTACGCGCAGAGCCTGGAGCACGAGCTCGCGGCCGCCGACACCCGCGGGCAGACCCAGGGGACGTTCGGGGCCCGCGCCGCCGACAGCGTGATAACGCAGGACGGCGTGGTCGACGGGACCAGCATGACCGGCGACAACACCGGCCAGGTCACCCTGTCGGCGGCGGATTCCCGGGCCCTGTTGGCGCTGCCGACGGACGGCTCTCCGCACACCCTGTGCTTGTCGGCGCTCGGCGATTACCGGCTGCGCGCGGTCAAGGGCGCCGACGGCGACTTCCTGTTCACCGGCCTGCCGCTGTCCCCGGTCTCGGCCACCGTCCGCGAGCTGGCCCTGGCCGAGATCGCGCTGTTCGGCGGCGCGGTGGTGGCCGCCGCGCTCGGCGGCGCGGCCTGGGTCCGGCTGGCGCTGCGGCCCCTGGACCGGGTCGCCACCACCGCCGAGCGGGTCAGCACCATGTCACTGGCCAGCGGTGAGGTGGCGCTGGACGTGCGGGTGCCGGACGCGGAGCGCCAAGACGAGGTGGGGCGGGTCGGCGCGTCGCTGAACCGGATGCTGGGGCACGTCGGCGACGCCTTGGCGCGCCGGCAGGCGGTGGAGCGCCGGCTGCGGGACTTCGCGGCCGACGCCGGCCACGAGCTGCGGACGCCGTTGGCCGCTGTGCGCGGGCACGCCGAGCTGGCGCTGCGGCGTGGTGACGAGATACCCCCCGACGCGCTGCACGCACTGACCCGGATCGAGGCCGAGTCCCGGCGGATGGGGACGATCGTCGACGACTTGTTGTTGCTGGCGCGCCTGGACGCCGGACGGCCGCTGGAGTCGACGGAGGTGGATCTGACGCTGCTGGTGCTGAACGCGGTGGACGATGCGCAGGCCGCTGATCTCGCGGAGGCGGGGGATGTCACCGCTGATATCACCGCCGATATCGCCACTGACGTCACCGCGGCCCGGACCCGGCACGAATGGCGCCTGGACCTGCCGACCGCCCCGGTGACGATCCCCGGCGATCCCCACCGGCTGGCGCAGGCGGTGGCGAACCTCGTGACGAACGCGCGGGTGCACACACCGGCCGGGACCAGGGTCACCGTCGGCATCGCAGTACACGCCGACCGGGTGCGGCTCGCGGTCGAGGACACCGGGCCGGGCCTCGCCCCGGACCTCACGGACCGGGTGTTCGACCGGTTCACGCGCGGGGACCCGGCACGCTCGCGGGCTTCGGGGAGCACGGGGCTCGGGCTGGCGATCACGCGGGCGGTCGCGGAGGCGCACGGGGGCCGGGTCGGGGTGGTCTCCGAGCCGGGGCGGACGGTCTTCGAGTTGGTGCTGCCGGTACGGCCGGTACAGCCGGTGCGGCCGCCGAAGTGAAGATCAGATGTGAGCGGCATTGCTAGGGTCGGCGCCATGACCGTCGATCACGTCGCGCATGTCAGGGGCCTGAACCTGCACTACCGGGAGACCGGCCCGACCGACGGCCCCGCGCTGGTCGCCGTGCACGGCCACCCCGGCCGCGCGCACATCTGGGACGCTACCGCCGCCGCGCTCGAAGGCTTCCACGTCTTCGCACTCACCCAACGCGGCTACGGCGACAGCGACCGGCCGGGCAGGTACGGGTTCCCGATCTGGCGCGACGATGTGTTCGGGTTCGCCGACGCGCTGGGCCTGGACGAGTTCGTGTTGCTGGGCCACAGCATGGGCGGCACCGTCTCGGCACTGGCGGCCGAGCAGCACCCCGAACGGCTCAGAGCTCTGATTCTGGAGGACACGGTCCCGCCGAAGCAGGGCCTGAAGCTGCCGGCGCCCAAGCGTCCCGAGGAGGAGCCGCCCTACGACTGGGACGTCCTGCCGGCGGTCTTCGACGCGATCAGCACGCCCGACCCGGCCTGGTGGCACGACCTCGCCCGCATCACGACGCCCACGCTCGTGCTCGCCGGCGGAGCCACCAGCCACGTACCGCAAGACCTGCTCGCCGAGGCCGCCGCGCTCATGCCCGGCGCGCGCCTGGTCACGCTGGAGGGGGCGGGGCACACCCCGCACCGCGATGCCCCCGAACGGTTTCTCGCAGAAGTACGTGGCTTCCTTGCCGACCTGGGGATCATGCCGGCCCAGCGACAGTGAGCCGCGCCGTGTCGGCTCGCGACCACACTCGTGCTCGCTCCGGCCGACGCGCGCATCTCTATGTCCGGCTCCTCACCTCGCCGACCTGCGCGTACCTTGCAGAGCCGGCGCCTCTACATCCTCATGCCCGGCCCGCCGAGCCGGCGGCCCTACATCCTCATGCCCGGCCCGCTCACCCCGCCGACCTGCGCGTACCTTGCCCTCAGACTGCGCTGGCCTCACTCGCCTCACTCGCCTCACTCGCCCGCTCGGCGCTGCCCCGCCCGCGCTCCGGCTCGGCATAGTGCCGCAGGAACAGCTCCTCCAACGTCGGCGGCCGGCTCGTCAGAGCCCTGACCCCCTGCGTCCCCAGCGCCACCATCAGCGCTGACAAGTGTTCCGTGTCGACTGTGCACTCCAGCCGCACTCCCCCGTCGGCCCCCAGCTCCGTCACCCGCACCTCGTGCAGCCCCGCGAACCCGTCGAACCCCGGCGGCAGCCGCTCCATCTCGGCGCTCACCAGCGTCCGCGTCAGGTGCCGCAGCTCGGCCAGCGTCCCGGACTCCGCGACCCGGCCGCGGCGCACGATGCTGACCCGGTCGCAGACCTCCTCGACCTCCGACAGGATGTGGCTCGACAGCAGCACCGTGCGTCCGCGCGCCTTCTCCTCGGCCAGGCACGTCCGGAACACGGCCTCCATCAGCGGGTCCAGGCCGCTGGTCGGCTCGTCCAGGACCAGCAGTTCGGCCTCGGAGGCGAACGCCGCGACCAGCATCACCTTCTGCCGGTTCCCCTTGCTGTACGCGCGGCCCTTCTTACCCGGATCCAGGTCGAAGCGCTCCAGCAGCTCGGCCATCCGCTTGGCGCCCGCGGCGCGGTCCGACGCGCCGCCGCGTCCGCGCAGCTTCCCCAGCATCGCCAGGACCTGGCCGCCGGACAGATCCGGCCACAAAGCGACATCGCCGGGGACGTAGGCCAGTCGGCGGTGCAGGGCCACCGCGTCGCGCCAGGCGTCCTGCCCGAACAGCCGAACCTCGCCGGCGTCCGGACGGAGCAGACTCAACAGGATTCTGAGGGTGGTGGACTTGCCGGCGCCGTTGGGGCCGAGCAGGCCGTGCACCTCGCCGGGGGCCACGACCAGGTCCAGGCCGTCCAGGGCGCGGGTGGCCGCCGATCCCCTGCCGAAGGTCTTCACCAGCCCGGTGAGGGAGATCACATCCGTCACAGCGCCAGCGTACACCCCATGATCATCACATATCACCAACCGCGCCGATTGACGGGCATCGCGCGGATCACACAAGATCGGGGGTGACGACACAATCACACAAGGAGGCACGACGATGCTCGAATCCGAGCAGCCTCGCCCCACGCGGAGCGTCACCACAGTCGAGGTTCCGCGCGGTCTGGCCGGTGTCATCGTCACCGACACGGAAGTCGGCGACGTGCGCGGCGAGGAAGGCTTCTACCACTACCGCCAGTACAACGCGGTGGAGCTGGCCGAGAAGCGGACCCTGGAGGACGTCTGGGTCCTGATGATCGACGGCTACCTGCCGGACCCGGCGCAGCGCGCGGCGTTCATCGCCGAGACCACGCCGCTGCGGCACGTCCCGGACAAGGTCAAGGCGCTGCTGCCGGCCATCGCCGAGGCGGTGCACGGCGAGCCGATGAACGGCCTGCGGGCGGCGCTGCCGCTGCTGGCCGGGCAGCGCGGGATGCGGCCGATCTACGACATCGACGAGCAGACCCGCCGGGCCGACGCGCTGTTCGTCAGCGCCCTGGCCCCGACGGTGCTGACCGCGATCCACCGGCTCGGCAAGGGCCTGGAGATGGTGGAGCCGCGCGACGACCTGTCGTACGCGGCCAACTACCTCTACATGCTCACCGGCACCGAGCCGACCCCGGAGCAGGCCCGCGCGATCGAGCAGTACCTGATCTCGACCGTGGACCACGGCTTCAACAACTCCACCTTCACCGCCCGGGTGATCGCCTCCACCGGCGCCGACCTGGCCGCGGCCGTGACCGGGGCGCTGGGCTCGCTGTCCGGCCCGCTGCACGGCGGCGCCCCCTCGCGCGCCCTGGACACCCTGGACGAGATCGGCACCCCGGACAAGGCCGAGGACTGGGTGCGCGCACAGGTCGAGGCGGGCGCCCGGATCATGGGCTTCGGCCATCCGGTCTACCGCACCGACGACCCGCGCTCGATCATGCTCCGCGGCGTGGCCCAGCGCCTCGGCGGGGACCTGGTGGACTTCGCGGTCGCGGTCGAGGCGCACGTCCTGAAGGCCCTCGCCGAACTCAAGCCGGGCCGCCAGCTCTACACCAACGTCGAGTTCTACGCCGGCGTGGTGATGGAACTGGCCGGCGTCCCGCGCGACATGTTCACCCCGACATTCGCCACCTCCCGCGTCATCGGCTGGTGCGCGAACATCCTCGAACAGGCCCGCGACTCCAAGATCATCCGCCCCGCGGCGCACTACGCCGGCATCCCGGCACCGCAGCCGCTGCCCGGGGAGTGAGACTGGAGTAGCACGTTAGAAGAGCACCTCAGGGCCCGGATTCCGTGAACGACGGGATCCGGGCCCTGAGGATTTCCAGGCGAAGCCGATCGAGCACGTGGGCAGCACCGCGATCCCGGGCTGCCCGGCCAAGCCGCCGATCGTCGACGTCGGCATGGTGGCCCCGGACGGGAGGCGTGCCAGAGGCAGTCGCCAGCCAGGCACCACCTATATGGAGTAGTCGTGGACACGAAGCCGCATCTGGATCACGTACTACTCCGGGACAGCACGTCAGCCCTTCGGCTTCCACTCCTCAGCCAGCTGCCCCAACACCACTTCATCCATGAACTGGCCCATCACCCACGCCGAAGACCGCGTCAGGCCCTCGCGCACGAATCCGTTGTTCTCGGCCGCGCGCAGCATCGCGTGGTTGTCGACCAGCGTCTCGATCTGCAACCGGTTCAGGCCGCGCACGGTGAACCCGTAGACGCACATCGCCGCGACCACGTCCGTGCCGTAGCCCTTGCCGCGGCAGGACGGCAACAGGCCGAGCCCGATGTGGGCGGCCCGGTTGTGGGTGTCGATCGCCCACAGCGTGGCAGTGCCGAGCAGAGTGCCGCCCTCCAGCTCCACCACCGAGAACGAGACGTGCGCCGGCTCGCTCTCATCGACCGCCAGCCGCGAGTCCTTCGTGCCGGGCGGGAGCGGCCGCCACGGCCCGCCGTCGGCCCGCGCGGAGTTGACCACGTCGTTGTAGAGCTCGGCCAGCAGAACCGGTATGTCGTCGTCATGCCGGGCCCTGAGCCCGATCTTGGTACCCCTCAGCATGGGCTCTTCCTATCCGAGCGGGACGGCGCGCGGCAAACCATTTCGCACGTCAGCGGCCCTGCCCGAAGACCGTCCGGCTACGGCCGGTTGCGCCGCCGGCGCCGGCCGAAGTTGACCGCCACGTTGATCACCATGATCCCGAACCAGGCGATCGACACCACGCCGTGCTGCTGGTCCTGCCCGCTCACGCCGAGGGTGACCGCGGTGCCGGCGATCAGCGAGGCGACCGCCGTCACCCGCGCCGTCATCGCGTCGGCCAGGGCCAGCTGGTGCTGGCCGGTCGTCGGCTCGGCCGCCGCCTCGCGGCCGGGGCCGGTGCCGGTACCACCGCCGAAGCCGACACCCACGCCGCCCCCGGCGGCGGTGCGGGCCTGCACCTCGGCGTCGATCCGGCGCTCCATCTTGTCGGCCAGCGCGGCCGCGATCTCGTGCTCGTACTCCGGGCCCAGCTCGCGGCGGGCCGCCAGGGCCGCGGCGATCTCCTGCGGCGTCAGATCGTCGACAGTCATGAGGCGAAGATAGGTCGGGCCCGTTGCTGGGTAATCAGTCCGGGGAGTGACATACCAGAGGATGACGATCTACTCAAAAAGGCTGAGTCGATCTCAAGATGAACCGGACCGACCGGACTTCCCCGTCCCTCGTTCTAGGAAATCCTGCGCGCTACTGGCCCGCCAGGGGGTACCCCGCGAGTAAAGTCACGGAGAGAACCCGGTTCACACTGCGAGGAGTTCGTGAAGTGAACACCCAGGTCCCGCCCCGCCGCCCGGTACGCATCGCCAACTCGTCCGGGTTTTACGGAGACCGCCTGTCGGCGGTCCGGGAGATGGTGGACGGGGGTCCGATCGACGTCCTGACCGGCGATTACCTCGCCGAGCTCACCCCGCTGCTGCTGTACAAGGCACGGGAACGCGGCGGCCCCGGCTACGCGCGCTCCTTCCTGGCCCAGATGAACCAGGTGCTCGGCGCCTGCCAGGAGAAGGGCATCAAGGTCGTGACGAACGCCGGCGGCCTGGAGCCGGCCCGGCTGGCCGAGGATCTCAGAGCCCTGGTCGCGCATCTGGGCCTGCGGCTGTCGGTGGCCCACATCGAGGGCGACGACCTGCTGCCCCGGCTGGCCGAGTTGCGGGCCAAGAAGGTCCCGTTCGACAACCTGGACACCGGCGAGCTGTACCGCGAGGCCGCCGGACCGATCTCGGCCAACGCCTACCTGGGAGGCTGGGGCATCGCCGCGGCGTTAGCCGGCGGCGCGGACATCGTCGTCTGCGGCCGGGTCACCGACGCGTCACTGGTCGTGGGCCCGGCCGCTTGGTGGCACGGCTGGAACGGCGAGGACTGGGACGCCCTGGCCGGCGCGGTCGCCGCCGGGCACGTCATCGAGTGCGGCCCGCAGTGCACCGGCGGCAACTACTCCTTCCTGGACGAACTCCCCGACACCCGGGTGCCCGGCTTCCCGATCGCCGAGGTGGCGCACGACGGCTCCGCGGTGATCACCAAGCACCCGGGCACCGGCGGCGTGGTCTCGGTCGGCACCGTCACCGCGCAGCTGCTGTACGAGATCGAGGGCCCGGCCTATACGAACCCTGACGTCACAGCGCACTTCGACACCCTGCGCGTGACCCAGCAGGCCCCGGACCGGGTCGAGATCCGCGGCGCCAAGGGCATGACCGGCCCGCACAAGTTGAAGGTCGCGCTGAACTACCGCGGCGGCTACCGCAACTCGGTCAGCCTGGGCATCACCGGCCTGGACATAGAGGCCAAGGCGGGCCTGGCCGAGCAGCAGATCTTCGACACCCTCGGCGGCCGGGCCCGCTTCGCCTTCGTGGACGTGCGGCTGCAACGCAGCGACAAGCCCGCCGAGCAGGCCCGCACCGATGAGGAGGCCACCGCCTACCTGCACATCACCGTCAAGGACCCCGATCCGGACAAGGTCGGCCAGGCCTTCACCGGCGCGGTGGCCAGCCTCTCGCTGGCCGGCTACTCCGGGTTCCACCCGACCGCGCCGCCCACCCGGGAGGTCGAATACGGGGTCTACTGGCCGACGCTGATCCAGGACCGGCACGTGGACCACGTCGTGGTGCTGCCCGACGGCGAACGGGTGCCGATCCGGCCCTGCCGCCGGCCGATGGGCGTGCCGCTGCATTTAGGCGCGCCGCGACCGCCCGAGCCGTTCTTCTCCGACGGGATGAAGCGACTGGCCCCGCTGGGCCTGGTCTGCGGCGCGCGGTCCGGCGACAAGGGCGGGAACGCGAACGTCGGGATGTGGACGCGCACCGACCGCGCCTTCGCCTGGCTGCGCGAGACCCTGGACGTGGACACCTTCCAGAAGCTGGTCCCGGAATGCAGCGATCTGCGCGTGGAGCGCTTCGAACTGCCCAACCTGCGGGCCCTCAACTTCGTCGTCTACGGCCTGCTCGGCGAAGGCGTGGCCGCCTCGACCCGCGCCGATCCGCAGGCCAAGGGGCTGGGCGAATTCGTGCGGTCACGGTTGGTCATGGTCCCGGTGGAGTTCCTCAACGGGTGAATCGCACCGGGTTAAGATCGTGGTATGCGCTATCGTCACCTCGGTAATTCCGGCCTGCTCGTCTCCGTCGTCGGCCTGGGCTGCAACAACTTCGGCAGCCGACTGGACGTGGCCGGCACCCGGCGCGTCGTGGACGCCGCGATCGACGCCGGCATCACCTTGCTGGACACCGCCGACATGTACGGCCGGTCCCAGTCCGAGAGCTTCCTCGGCGAGGTCCTGGCCGGCCGCCGGGACCAGGTGGTCCTGGCCACCAAGTTCGGACATCAGAGCTTTGACATGGGATACCCGCCGGCGGCCGGCGCCAAGGGCGGCCGGTCCTACATCCGGCGGGCGGTGGAGGCCTCGCTCAAGCGGCTGCGGACCGACTACATCGACCTGTACCAGCTGCACACCCCGGACCCGGCGACGCCGATCGCCGAGACCCTGGCGGCGCTGGACGACCTGGTCGGCGAGGGCAAGGTCCGCTACCTGGGCAACTCCAACTTCGCCGGCTGGCAGATCGCCGAGGCGCACTACGTCGCCGAGCAATTGAACGCCACCCCGTTCATCTCGGCCCAGAACCACTGGTCGCTGCTGGTCCGCGACGCCGAGACCGAGGTGGTGCCGGCCGCCGAGCGCTTCGGCCTGGGCGTGCTGCCGTACTTCCCGCTGGCCAACGGCCTGCTCACCGGCAAGGTCCGGCGCGGCGCCGACATCCCGGAGAACGCCCGGCTGGCCGGCCGCCCGCACTGGGCCACCGAGGACCGCCTGGACAAGGTCGAGGCGCTGATCGAGTGGGCCGACAAGCACGGCCGCAGCATCCTGGACGTCGGCATCGCGGCGCTGGCCGCCCAGCCCGGCTGCACCTCGGTGATCTCCGGCGCGATGAACCCGGAGCAGGTGCGGGCGAACGCCGCCGCCGGCGACTGGGAGCCGACCGCTGAGGAGCTGGCCGAGATCAACGCGATCGTGCCGGCGCCGGCGCAGCCGTAGGGTCTGGATTCGGCTTCAGCTTCGGCGCCGCTTCAGCTTCGGCGCCGGGGCCGCTTCGGCTTCAGCTTCCGGCTACAGCTTCGACGCCGGGGCCGCTTCCGGCTTCGGCTTCGGCTTCGGCTTCGGCTTCGGCTTCGGCTTCGGCTTCGGCTTCGGCTTCGGCTTCGGCTTCGGCTTCGGCTTCGGCTTCGGCTTCGGCTTCGGCTTCGGGCGCATAGTCCCGCGGGATGCCCGCCTCCCGCGAGCATGATCGCTTTGTCAGGGCGGTGAGAAGCCCCGGCCTGATCCCATCAGGCCGGGGCCTTATTTGCGGCCGAAACACCCGTACCGCAAGCCGTCCCGCGCCCGTCGTTCCGCATCCCACCCGCGTTCGGCGAACATTCAGCCGTTTCGCGGGTGAGCGCCACCGGCCAGGGGTAGGTTCCTCCGGAATCCGATGGCTCAGCCGGCGAGGGAGGCGCGAATGGACACGACCGTCGCGATACGAGGCCGCGGCATCACCAAGGTTTTCGGTGATGTCGTCGCGCTCGATCATGTCGACGTCAGCGTGGCGCGAGGTCAGATCCACGGCCTGGTCGGCCCGAACGGCGCCGGCAAGACCACTCTTCTCGGGTTGCTACTGGGGTTGGCCGTCGCCGACGAGGGGGCGCTGGAAGTCCTCGGCGCCCAAGTGGGCCGCGCGCTGCCGGCGCCCGGCGGGGTCTCGGGGTTCGTCGACGGTCCCGGCCTGTATCCCACGCTCACCGCGAAGCAGAACCTTGCGACGCTCGCCGCGCTGCGTCCCCGGGACGCCGTCACCTCCGACGTCGGCGAAGCCCTGCACGAGGTCGGCCTCGCCGAGGTCGCCGACGACAAGGTCCGCGGCTTCTCGCTCGGTATGCGGCAGCGCCTCGGCCTGGCCGCCGCGATGCTGACCAAGCCGAAGCTGCTGGTGCTGGACGAGCCGGCCAACGGCCTGGACCCGTCCGGCAAGAAGCAGGTGCACGGTGTGCTCAACCGGCTGGTGGCCGCGGGCGTCACCGTCATCCTGTCCAGCCACCGGATGGACGACCTGGAAGCGCTGTGCTCGGAGGTCACGATCCTGTCCACCGGGCGCGTGGTGTTCTCCGGGCCGCTGAACAAGCTCTCTGATGAGACCCGCGAACTCGACTACCGGCTGCGCACAACGGATCCGGCCGCCGCCGGCATCATCGCCGCCGAGACGCCGGGCATCAGCGTCGTCGCGGGCACCGACGCCGCGGCGCTGGCCGACACCGACGTGATCGTGGTGCGGGCGCGGGTGGCCGCGCTGGACCAGCTCGTCTCCCGGGTCGTGCGCGCGGACATCGCAGTGCGCGAATTCGCCCCCGTCGTCTCGCCCCTGGAAGCCGCGTTCCTCGACCTCACCGAGCAGGAGACCGATCGATGACCGCGACCATCGCCGACGCCGACGCCACGGCGCCCGAGGCCCAGACTCCGGCGGCGGGGCCGGTTCCGGTCGGCCGTATCCTCCGCTTCGAGCTGGTGAAGCAGTTCTCTGCTTGGCGGGTACGCCTGCTGATTCTGTTGTGCTGGATAGGCCCGGCGGTGCTGGTCTTCGCGATCGACAAGCAGAGCACGCTGCCCTCGGACACCCTGTTCGGCCGCTGGATGCACGCCACCGGCTGGGCCGGACCGCTGGTGGCGCTCGGGTTCGCCGGGACCTGGGCGCTGCCGCTGCTCACGTCGGTCGTCGCCGGTGACGTCTTCGCCTCCGAAGACCGGCTCGGCACCTGGCGCCACCTCATCATCGCCATCCGCTCACACCGCCGGATCTTCCTCGCCAAGGCCGTGGCCAGCCTCACCGTGATCCTGCTGCTGGTCGTCGGGCTGGCCGCGTCCAGCACGCTCGGCGGGCTGCTGGCCGAGAAGAACCTGCCGCTGGTCGGCCTGGACGGCCACACGCTCTCCCCCGGCGACGCGGCCGGCAAGGTGCTGCTGGCGTGGCTGTGCGTACTGGCGCCGACGCTGGCCCTGGCCGGTATCGGGCTGCTCGGCTCGATCGCGTTGGGCCGGTCCCCGATGGGCCTGCTGCTGCCGATGCTGGTCGCGCTGGGCATGCAGTTGGCGCAGATGCTGCCGCTGCCGGTGGCCGTCCGACTGGCGCTGCCCGGCTACGCGTTCATCTCCTGGAACGGCCTGTTCACCGACCCCGCCCAAATCAAGCCTCTGATGATCGGCGTCACGGTCAGCCTGGTCTGGGCGGTCGTCGCCACGGTCCTGGCCTACCTGCTGTTCCTGCGCCGGGACTTCACCAACCTCAACAACAACGACGGCGCCGGCCGCCGCGTCCTGGCCCTCGGCGTCGTCCCGCTGGCCGCCGTCCTGGCCCTCACCGCCGGCGTCGTGGCCGCCACCACCTCCGACGCCGGCGGCACCGGCATCACCCAGGCCAAGGTCCAGAAGTCGGTGGCCACCGCCTTCAGCCACCTCTTCCGCCTCCAGCAATCGCAGATGTACCACTCCTCGGTCACCGAGGCGCAGCTGGCGACCACGGCCTCCTGCCTGAAGAGCGAAGGCCTGGGCAAACAGGAGGGCTCCGGCAACGATTGGCGCTGCACCATCACCTTCAACGTCCCCGGCAACAACATCACCGCCCAGGGCATCTACCAACTCGACGTCACCGCCAACGGGCGCTACATCGCCGACGGCGACGGACCGCAGGAAGTGAACGGATACTTCCTGATCGTCACGCCGGGCAAGGTGGTCGCGAACCCGCTGTGGCAGTTCGACGGGAACGTGGATCTGTTGTAGGGCAGCTGCGGTCGGGTGTAGGGAAGCTGTAGTCGGGCGCTCCGGGATAACGTCGAGGCATGTCGCAGATCTTGATGCTCGCCGGGGACGTCAACTTACAGGCGCGCACGGATCCTGCCTCCGCCTTCAAGCACGTGCAAGACCTGTTGGCAGCCGCCGACGCGCGGTTCGTCAACCTCGAAGGCGTGCTGTGCGGGCCCGGGCAGGATCCGCAGACCCCTGATATCGCGCACAAGCCGAACTGGCGACACTCCGAACCGGAGATGGTCGACGGCCTGGCCGCGGCCGGCATCGACGCGGTCAGCGTCGCCAACAACGTCACCTTTCCCCCGCAGGCGATGCTGACCGGCCTCGGCACCCTCGACAGCGCCGGGATCGCCCACTGCGGTGCCGGTGCGGACCTCGGCACGGCGCACCGCCCGGTCGTGTTCGAGCGCGACGGAATTCGGTACGGCTTCCTGGCCTACACCGCCATCTGCTGGCCCTTCGGGATGGCCGCCGGGCCGCAGACGCCGGGAGTGGCGACCCTGCGCGCCTCCACTTCCTACGTGCCGGACCTGCGCTCGGCCGAGGTCCCCGGGCGAGCGCCCAAAGTCCTGACCGAGCCCTATCCCCACGAATTGGCCGCCATGGTCCGCGACGTCGAAGCGCTACGGGCCGACTGCGACGTCCTGGTGCTCTCCTGCCACTGGGGCGTGGCCGGCGACGAGGTCTGCGACTACCAGCGGACCATCGGCCGAGCCGCGATCGACGCCGGCGCCGACCTCGTCATGGGCCACGGCCCGCACAGCGTCCAAGGCGTCGAACTGCACCGCGGCCGACCGATCTTCTACAGCCTCGGCAACTTCGTCTTCGACTGGCCGGTGATGGCCGGCCGCCATCTCGACGGACTCGTCCTGCACTGCCGCATCGAGGACCGCCGCCTGCGAAGCGTCCAAGTCCATCCCGTCCGGCGCGGCGAGGACAACGATGTACGGCCGCTCACCGGCGACGACGCCCGCGCCGCCCTGAGCCGCCTCGCCACGCTGTCAGCGCCGCTCGGCTCCCCGAAAGACGTCCTGGACTCCGAAGGCCTGCTGACGCTCGGCTGAGCTGAGCGCGCCGCCCCGGGCCCCGGCACCGACCAGCCAGCCAACCGGCTGGCCGACCGACCGACCGACTCGTCAGTTCATCCGCAACAGCCGCCGCGCCACGAAGCACTTCCGCCCCGTGACGACATAGCGCACGCTCGTCACGGCGACAGCGGCACCGATGGCGAACACCACCGCCAGGTCGGCCCCACGGCTGCCGGCGGAGACGCTGGGATCGTCGGCGATCAGCGCCACTATCGCCGCGAGCGGGCTCCCGCACGCGATGGCGGCGACCACGCGCGCGGCCGGCAGGTGTCGGCGGAAGAAGCCCCCGGCCGCGGCCAGGACCAGCCCGGGGACGATCGCGGACGCGAGTCCGACCAGCGCGCCGATCACCCCGCCGACGACGCACGTGATCGAGAAGAGCACGACCCCGGCGATGCCCGCGTGGTATCCCACCACCGCCGCGAAGACAGCAGTGACCAGCGGTCCGCCGATCAAGGCGCCCATACACGTCCCGTAACCCAGCGCCCGGGCCATCACCGCGGCCCCCGACTCACTCCCCATGCGACCTCCCCGCTCGGATCTCCACCACCCAGCATGACAGCACCCTCATATCCCGCAGCGTCCCACCCCTCCCGCGGAATCCCAACGCCTCAAACAAGAACCGGCCGGGTGCGAACACCCGGCCGGTCCCACACAGGGCTGAATCAGCTCACGTTCAAAGCCGTGTCGTCGATGACGAACGACGTCTGGTACTCCGAGTCCTCGGTCCCGGTGAACTTGAGCGTCACGGTCTGCCCGGCGTAAGCCGACAGGTCGAACGAGTGCAGCGAGTACCCGGTGTTCGCGTTCAGGTTCGAGTACGTGTACAGGTTCTTCAGCACCGAACCCGAGCTGCTGAGAAGCTGTAGCTGCAAGGTGTCGTACTTGGCCGTCGTCGTGGTCTCCGCGGTGTCGATGTGCATGTAGTAGTTGAACTTGTACGTCGTACACCCCGCGGGCAGCGTCACCGACTGCGACAACGTGTCCGTCGTGCTCTTGCCCCAGCCGTCGAGCCACGCGTCGTACGTCCCGCTGCGCGGCGGCTCGTTGCTCTTGCTGTTGATCACCGACAGCGGTGTGTGCGTCGAGGTGACCGACCACGGCGCCGGGCTGGACGCCCCGTTCTCGAAGCCCGGGTTGCCCAGCAGTTGCCCGGCGGTGCAGCCGCTGGTGCCGCCGGTCGGGGTGGCGCTGACCTCGTTGCTCTGGCCGCCCTCGCCCACCGGGTTCGACGCGGTCACCCGGTAGTAGTAGGCCGTCCCGGCGGTCAGGCCGGTATCCGTGCACGTCAAAGTGCTGCCGCTCAGGCTGGCGCACGGCCCCGAGGTGAGCAGCGACTCCGTCCCGCTGGACGTGCCGCGGTAGACGCTGTACTTCGTGAGGGTCTCACCTCCCGTACTGGACGGCGCCTGCCAGTTCAGGGTCACCTGGCCGGTGCCGGCCGAGGCTGTCAGGTTCTGCGGCGCGCTGGGTGGCACGCTGCCGATCGGATCCGCGGTGACGCTGACCGTCGAGGTGGCCGTATTCGCCGGGGAGGCGCTGTCGGTCACCGTCAACGTCGCCGTATAGGTCCCGACGGTCGAGTAGGCGTGGCTCGGGTTCTGCGCCGTGCTGGTCGCCGAACCGTCACCGAAGTTCCAGCTGTAGTTGTACGCCGGCGTGCCTCCGGTCGCGGTCCCCGTGAAGTTCACCGTCAGCGGGATCTGCCCCGAGGTCGGGTTGCCCGACGCCGACACCGCCAGCGGATTGCCGACCGCGCTGACGTTCACCGCGACCTGGGACGTCGCCGTCTTCGCCGGAGAGGAGGCGTCGGTCACCGTCAGCGTCGCAGTGTACGAACCCGCGCTGCTGTAGGTGTGGCTGGGGCTCTGCGCCGTGCTCGTCGAGCCGTCGCCGAAGTTCCAGCTGTACGTGTACGGCGCCGTGCCGCCGGTGGCCGAACCGGTGAAGTTCACCGCCAGCGGGGCGTTGCCGGTGGTGGGCGACGCTGTAGCCGATGCCGATAGCGGTGTAGTTCCCTGGACCCAGAAGTCCTCCAACGGGTCCCCCAGCGCGGCCTGGTCGTTGGTGGTCATGGGGAACGTCGTCGGCCCGATGTTGTCGTTCGGGTCGATGATGCCCGACTTCACGTTCTCCATCGTGCGTTCCATCGCCGCGATCACGTTGTTGGTCGAGTACGCGACGTGCGACAGGTAGTGCTGCTTGACATACTGGGACGGGCCGATGACGACCAGCGGCACGCGGTAGGTGTTGCTCACGTGGTCGGCGCCGTTGTTGCCGTTCTGGGTGTCGTCCTCGGTCACGACGATCAGGGTGTTGCCCGCGTACGTCGGGTTGTTCTCGATCGCGTTCACCACGTTGTTCGTCGCCGTGTCGTTACCGGCGATGTCCTGGTAGGTGCCCGGGTGGTCGTTGAACAGCTCGACGTAGCTGTAGGCCGGCAGCCCGTTGGTGCCGACGAAGTTGATGTAGTCGTTGGCTATGGTGCTGTCCGGAAGGCTCTGGTTGGAGCAGGTGTACTCGTTGTAGTGCAACTCCTCCGGGATGTTCGTGCCCGGGCGGTTCGGCGGCAGGACCTCCAGCTTGCCGTCGGCCGGGTTCTTCCAGTAGCCGGAGCCGCTGGAGAGCATCCAGTAGAAGTCGCCGTTCATGACGAACGTGTAGGGGCTGCTGCCGCTACCGGTGCCGGTCGGCGCGGTGCACGCGTTGGTGCCCTCGTCCGTCGGACCGTTGGTGTTCATCAGGAAGCGGTCGAACTGCGTCCCGCTGGAGGGGTAGGACTGCTGCTGCGAGCTGGACTGCGACTGGGCCGAGAACATCCACCAGTGGTTCGGGCCCGACGGCGGCTGCGTCCCGGTGCTGTAGGCGTCGTCGAGTGCGTAGTTCTTGGCCAGGCTGTGCAGGTCCGGCACCGAGCTGATGTGGTTGGTGCTCTCCACCTGGCCGTTGCAGCCGGCCTGGATGGTGGTGGCGCAGTCACCCAGGTAGTCGTCGAAGGTGTGGTTCTCCCGGTAGATCACGACGAAGTGCTGGAACGGCGGGAAGTACGGCGCCAGCGGGTTCACCGCCGCGGACGGCTTCTGCGCCAGCGTCGCCGGCTGGCCGTTGGCCGAGGGCACGTAGACCTGGGTGTTCTTGATATTGAAATCGTGCGCCTGCGGGAACTTCTGGAACTCCGCCCCCAGCGGCGCGAACACCGCACTGGAACAGTTGAAATCGTCCGGCTTGTACGTCTGCGGACGCTGCCCGACCGGCAGGCTCTTCGCGTTCGCCGGGTCGGTCGAGGGGTTCCAGCCGTTCAGGGTGCACGAGCCGGGCCCGGATTCCGGCCCCTTGGCTCCCACTCCCTGTGCGACGCCGGTGATGCCGCCCACTGTGAGGGCTAGAACGGCGGCGCCTGTGATCCAACGTTTCCATCTGATCATGGATACTCCCGAAGCGGGGACGATGTGGGGGGTGGCGCATAGAAGTGGCGACGGTATTGTCTAAGCGAATAAGGGTCCGGACAAGAGCTATCGAGGCACAGAACACGCCGATAGCGAAGGCCTTCATTCGTCGTTCGTCCACAGTTGGGGCAACGCATGGCGTTGATACCGCCCCGGGGCGGGCCACGGCCGGGGCGGCAGCCCGGGCAGCTGGCCGCCCAACGCGACATATCGCGTTCTCCCCGGTTTCCCGCTACACTGCTCGCATGACCTCCGCGCCCGAAGAGAACCAGTTCGTCCCGGCCACGGCGCCGGCCACGGCCTCGGCTCCGGCTGCCGCTCCGGTCGCCGATCTGGTCGTCGATCCGGCTGCCACTCCGGTCGCCGCCGGGCAGGTCCGCGCCTCCGACACCGAGCGCGACGAGGTGGCCGCCGTCCTGTCCGAGGCCCTGGCCCAGGGCCGGCTGACCAGCACCGAGCTGGCCGAGCGCATCGACGTGGCGTACAGCGCCAAGACCCGCGCCGAGCTGGTCCCGCTCACCGCCGACCTCCCGGACGACCTGCGCCACGGCCCGGCCGGCCCGGTCTCGGCCGTCGAGCGCCAGGAGCTGACCGCCACGTTCAGCAAGGTGATCCGCTCCGGCCGCTGGGTCGCCGGCCGGCACACCACGGCCACCGCGACCTTCGGCGCCCTGATCGTCAACCTGACCGACGCCGTCCTGCCCGGCCGCGAGATCACGCTGGACGTCAACACCTTCTGTGGCAAGGCCATCATCACCGTCCCGAAGAACGCCCGCGTGGTCGACGAGGGCGGCGCACTGTTCGGCAAGCGCTCGGTCACCGGCACCGCGACCGAGGGCGAGGAAGACGGTCCGCTGATCCGCATCACCGGCAAGTCGCGCTTCGGCAAGGTCGTGGTGCACCGCCCGAGCGACCAGGACCACCACCCGTGGTCGTGGGAGCAGCGGTACCTGAACCGCTGAGCCGGCGATAATTCCCGGGCACCCGGACGTCCCGTGCGCCAGACTCCCCCGAAGCACGATCAGAACGGGGGAGCCGTCATGGCCAACACGAACAACCTTCCGCTGTACCAAGTACGCGCCGACTACGACCGCACCACGATCGTCGTCTACCAGGCCTACCGCGCCGAGATCGCCGACGCGGCGGTGCGGGCGCAACGCTTCGTCGAGCCCTTCTCGCTGAGCCGGATGACGTGGATCAAGCCGTCGTTCCTGTGGATGATGGGCCGCTGCGGCTGGGCCCGCAAACCGGGGCAGGAACGCGTACTGGCGGTGCGGATCACACGCGCGGGGTGGGAGAAGGCGCTGTCCCAGGCGGTGCTGACCAGTTACGAGAGCGGGGTGTACGCCGACCGCGCGGACTGGGAGCGGCAGATCAGACACGCGACGGTGAACGTGCAGTGGGATCCGGAGCGCACACTGTCCGGCGCGGTCCTGGACGCGCGCTCGATCCAGGTCGGACTGAGCCGCCACATCATCGCGGAGTACGTCGACGACTGGACCACCGAGATCCGCGACATCACACCGACGGTGCGGAAGATGGCGGCGCTGATCAAGGAGGGGCGCAAGGACCGCGCCGCTGAGCACCTGCCGAAGGAGCGGCCTTACGAGCTGCCGGTGGAGATCGCCCGGCGGCTCGGCATGTAGTCAGTACCTACAGCCGAACCGCCAACCGCGCGCCGTGATAAGTCTCAGGCCCGTGCCAACACCACTACGGGAATCCGCCGAGACGTCCCCGTCTGGTACTCGCCGAACTGCGGCGACTTGGCGACGATCCCCTCGAACAGCCCGTCGCGCTCATCGTCGCCGGCGACGCGAGCCGTGACCCGCACGGTCTGCACGTCGTCGTCCCCGGGCACCTCGAGCTCGGTCTCGGGGTTCGCCTGGAGGTTGTAGTACCACGCCGGGTGGGTGTCCCGTCCGGCGTTGGAGGCGACGATCAGCCACTCGTCGTCGCCCTGCGCGAAGCCGGCGAGCGGGCTGACGTACGTGGAGCCCGACTTCGCGCCCTTGTGGTGCAGCAGCACCAAGCCCTTGCCGCCGAACTGCTCGACGCTGCCCGCGTTGGCGCGGAACTCTTCGATGATCTTCTCGTTCCAGGAACGCATCTCGTCGTTGCTCATGTCGGCGGCAGCTCTCTGCGGAAGGGCTTTTATTCCCCGCAGGTGAGGAGTTCCCCCGGATAGCCCATCCGGCCGCGCCGACAGGCACCGGGTGCCGCGCGATGCCAGGCTGGAGCCATGGTGCGACCGACTCCCGCCACGCCGCCGACGCCCCGGCCGACGACTCCGTCCCGTGCGACGCAGGCCCGGCCGACGCAGCCCCCGCCCGTCGTAGTCATCACCGGCGTCTCCGGCAGCGGCAAATCCACCGTCGGCGCCGCCCTGGCCGGCCGCCTGGGCTGGGACTGGGCCGACGGCGACGCGTTCCACCCGGGCAGCAACATCGCCAAGATGGCCGCGCACGAGCCGCTGACCGACGCCGACCGCCTCCCCTGGCTCGACGAGATCGGCAGCTGGATCGACAAGGAAGCCGAGGCCGGCCGCCCCGCCGTCATCGCCTGCTCCGCCCTCAAGCGCTCCTACCGCGACCGCCTACGCGCCGGACGCCCCCAGGTCCGCATGGTCTACCTGGTCGTCGACCTCAAGACCCTGCACCAACGCCTCACCGACCGCCGGGACCACATGTTCCACGCGGACATGCTCGGCAGCCAGCTCTCCACCCTGGAGCCGCCCGCCCCGGAGGAGGACGTGCTGATGATCAAGTCGGCCGGCTCACCTGAGCAGACCGTCGACCAAGTCATCACCTGGGAGAGGCTGGGGGCGTTTCTGCCGTCAACCATGGAGCGGCGGCGGGACTAGCGAGCGCCGGAACGCTCCACCTCACCCGATCGTCGCAGCCACGCCATAGTGGTCCGACAGATACCGCTCCCGGCCGTCGGCCATCCGCACCTTGTCCTGGAGCACCACCTCGGCCTTGGCCGCCACCCCCGGCGTCACCAGCACCTGGTCCAGGGCCGCGCCGTCCCAGCCCGGCACCGGCCGGAACGTGGTCGCGGCGTCCCCGTCGAACGCGTCGCGCAGCCCGGAGGCGGCGGCGAAGCCCTCGAAGAGCCAGGAGTCGCGGGGCACGTTGAAGTCCCCGACCGCGATCACCGGCTCGCCGGACTGGATCCGCCGCACCGCCTTCGCCAGCCGCGCCAGTTCCGCCTGCTGCACCCGCGTGAACGGCGCCGCCTTCGACCAGTCCGCCGGGCGGTTGGGCGTCAGGTGGGTGTTGGTGACGGTGAAGAACTCCCCGCCGTCGTTGAAGCGGGTCATCAGCACGCCGCGGCGCATCACCAGATCCCGGCGCCACGGCGCGGGCGCGGCCAGCACCTCATAGCGATGCCCGACCAGCGGGATGCGGGACAGCGTCAGCAGTCCGCCGGTGATCCTGGGCAGCCGCGGGCCGTGGGCCGCGTAGGGGAACGCGGCCTTGGTCAGCGACCGCAGCAGCCCGAAGTTCGGCGGGATCCACAGCTCCTGCAGGCAGACCACGTCGTAGTCGGAATCGGCCAGCACCTCGGCCAGCGCGCGCAACCGCACCCTGGGCTCGCCGCGGACCAATGTATTGAACGACAGCACCCGGACCTTCGGCACGGCTACGCCTTCCTCCCCGCGGTCCAGGCGACCCGCATCGGGACCTTGGACCCGAACCGCAACACAGAGTTCTCATACACCCGCGCGCCGGCCGCGACGATCCCGACCGTCAGCACGGCCATCAACCCGATCGCCACCACCGGCTCCCACCACGCCGCGTCCCCGCCGGCGATCCGCACCGGCTGGATCAGCACCGAGAACGGCGGCACCAGCGACAGCACCCTTACCCAGACCGCGTCGGGGTTGCTCAGCGCCGCGAACGCCGCGAAGTAGGGCACCATCAGCACCAGGTTCAACGGCTGCACCGCGGTCTGCATCTCCTCCTGCCGCGACACCCGCGCGGCCACCGCGGCGTAGGCGGCGGCGTAGAAGATGTAGCCCAGGACGAACCAGACCGCGACGATCCCCACGGTCTGCCAGATCTGCCCGGTCATGTGCAGCGCCCCGGTCGCCGAGCCGGCGCCGATCCCGACCACGGCGGTGGCGGCCAGCTGCAACAGCCCCAGCGCCCCGATCCCGATGATCTTCCCGGTCAGCAGCGCCCGCGCCGAGGTGCTGGACAGCAGGATCTCGATGACCCGGCTGGCCTTCTCCTCCACCACGCCGGTGGCGACCCACATGCAGTACGCGATCATCTGGCTGAACAGCATGATCTCGGCGACCAACGCCACGGTCTTGCGCTGCCCGGCGTCCGGATCCTTCGGCGCCAGCTTCACGGTGGTCTGGCCCTGCACCTGGTCCACGTCCGGCAGCTGCGCGGCCAGGTTGGCCCCGGCCAGCACCGGCGCCAGCTTGGCATCGACCGAGTCCTGCACGTAGATCTGGCCGCCGTCGACCAGCGCGTCCAACTGGCCGCTCTTGACCAGCGCCTGCGCCCCGGCGGAGTCGGTGACCACGCTGGAGGTCAGCTTTATCTTGTAGACCGGGGCCTGCTGGTCGGCGAACTGCTGCTCGACGGCGGCCCGGGGACCGGCGAAGCCTACGGTGAACGACGGCGTCTTGTCCCGGTTCGAGACCAGCGCGGAGATCACCACGGCCACCAGCACGATCAGCAGCGAGAAGGCCACCGAGATGGCGAACCCGCGGTCACGGCCGCGCTCGGTGAACTCCCGGCGCATGACCAGCCGGACGGTGCGCCCGTTCACGCGGTGGCCCCTTCCTTGTCGGTGCTCGCGGCGGCCGGGGGCTCGGTGCTGGTGCTGGTGCCGGTGCCGGTGCCGGAACTGTTGCCCGCGCCGCCGCCGGAACCGCTGCCAGCACCGTTGCCACCACCACTGCCTTCACCGCCGCCGGCAGCATCCCCGTCACCATCGCCATCGTGGTCGTGGTCGTGGTCGGCGACGGCCTCCCGGAACAGCTCGGCCAGGCTCGGCCGCAGCGGCGTGAACTCCCGCACCGGCCCCAAAGCCCGCGCGGCGTCCAGAATCGCCTGGTCGTCGGCGTCGGCGGTGAGGATCAGCGTGGTGGTCGGCCCGTACTCGGCGGACTGGACCCCGGCCAGCGCGTCGGCCCAGCCGGGCGCCGCGTCCGTCCCGACCCGCAGCGCCACCTCGGCCCGCGAGGCCCGCAGCCCGTCCACGGTCCCGGTGGCGACCATCCGGCCCCGGTAGATGATGCCGATCGAGTCGCACAGCCGCTCGACCAGCTCCAGCTGGTGGCTGGAGAACACCACCGGCACGCCCTCGGCGGCCCGCTCGCGCAGCACCTCGGCGAGGTTGTCGACGCCGACCGGGTCCAGCCCGGAGAACGGCTCGTCGAGCACCAGCACCGCCGGGTGGTGCACCAGCGCCGCGGCCAGTTGCACCCGCTGCTGGTTGCCCAGCGACAACGCCTCGACCCGGTCTTCGGCCCGCTCGGCGACCGACAGCCGCTCCATCCAGTACTTGGCGGCCTGGTCCGCGTCGCGGCGGCTCAGGCCGTGCAACTCGGCGAGGTAGCGCAACTGGTCGCCGACGCGCATCTTCGGGTACAGGCCGCGTTCCTCGGGCATGTAGCCGAACGTCCGCCGGGTGGCGGTGTCCACCGGCTTGCCGCCGAACCGCACAGACCCGGCGTCGGGCTCCAGCACCCCCAGCGTGATCCGCATGGTCGTGGTCTTGCCCGCGCCGTTGGTCCCGACGAAGCCGTACAACTCCCCCGGACGCACGGAGAACGTCACGCCGTCCAACGCGACGCGGTCGCCGTAGCGTTTGCGCAGCCCCTCTAGCTCCAGCATCAAGCCTCCAGTGTCGCCTGGCCCGATCCTAGCTACTCCGCATCGGCCGACGACGCGGCGGCGACCCCGCGGAACGAACGCCGATAGTCGCTCGGCGCCACCCCGACGACCTCCGTGAAATGGTGCCGCAGGTTCGCCGCCCCGCCGAGCCCGGCCGCGGAGGCGACCCGCTCCACCGGCAGGTCGGTCGTCTCCAGCAGACGGCGCGCGTGCAGAACCCGTTGCCCGGTGAGCCATTTCCCGGGCGTGGTGCCGACCCCGGTGTGGAACCGGCGGATCAAGGTGCGCTCGGCGACGTTCGCCTGCCGGGCCAGATCCGCGACGGTCAGCGGCTCTGCCAGGTGCGTCCGCATCCAGTCCAGCAGCGGGCCGAGGCTCTCGCGCCCGGCGGCCGGCGGGGCCGGCGTCTCGACGTACTGCGCCTGCCCGCCGCTGCGGTGCGTGGGCGCGACGAGGCGCCGGGCCAGCGTGTTGGCGACGTCCGCGCCGTGGTCGGCGGCGACCATGGCCAGGCACAGGTCGATCCCGGCCGTGGTGCCCGCGCTGGTGAGCACGTCGCCGTGGTCGATGTACAGGACCGCCGGATCGAGCAGCACGGCCGGGAACTGCTTGCGGAACTCCTCGGCGTAGAGCCAGTGCGTGGTGGCGCGGCGGCCGTCGAGGAGCCCGGCGGCGGCCAGGGCGAAAGCGCCGGTGCACAGGGACGCCACGCGGGCCCCGTTCGCATGCGCCTGCCGCAGCGCCGCGATGAGCTCGGCCGACTGCTGTTCGCGGACGTCGCGGATCGCGGGCAGGATCACGGTGTCCGCTTCGGTCAGCGCGGCGTAGGTGTGGCCGCCGGGAAAGACGAAGCCGCCGCCGGAGAGTACGGGCCCTGATTCCGGGTTGCAGATCTGGACCTCGTAACCGAGATCGGCCATGCCGGGGCGGACCCGGCCGAACACCTCGACCGGGATCGAGATCTCGAAGATCGGCGCGCCCTCGGTGACGGCCACGGCTACCGTGTGCTTACCCATGTCAGTATTTTAGCGCTACATGTCATTCCTGCCACTGGGCAGTGCGGCGCGGGCAAGAGATCATCGGATACGTGAGCCTTACAGATGTGACGAACACAGTGGTCCAGCCCCCGACGCGACCGCACAGGCAGTCCTGGGCCCGCGCGGCGCTCGCGCTGACCGCGATCGGCTGGGGCGCGAACCAGTTCGCCCCGATGGTGCTGCTCTACCGGGAGCGGATGGGCGTCTCGGCCTCGGCCGCCGAGGCGATCTTCGGGCTCTACGCGGCCGGTCTGGTGCCCGGCCTGCTGATCGCCGGGCCGCTGTCGGACCGCGTCGGCCGGCGCCCGGTCGTCACGTTCGCGGTGCTGCTGTCGATGCTGTCCGGCGTGGTCCTGATGCTCGGCTCACACGGTCTGGCCTGGCTCTCGACCGGCCGGGTGCTGATGGGCGTGGCCAGCGGCGCGGCGTTCAGCGCGGGCAGCGCGTGGGTCAAGGAGTTGTCAGCCGCGAACGCGTTGGCCGGGGCGGGTGCCCGGCGCGCGTCGATCGCCATGACGGTCGGCTTCGGCATCGGCCCGCTGATCGCCGGGGCGCTGGCGCAGTGGGGTCCGGCCGCATACGAGACCCCTTATATTCCACAGCTGATACTGGCCGCCACCGCGCTGGTGCTGTTGGCCCGCACGCCGGAAACCGTGCAGCGCTGGCAGTCCGGCATCCTCGGCGGCGGCCTACTCCGGCTGCGCGGCTTCGGCGACCGGCGCTTCGTCGGCGTGCTGCTGCCGATGGCCCCGTGGGTGTTCGCGGCCGCGACGATCGCCATGGTCTACCTCCCGGGCCTGACAGCGGGGCACGTCAAGGGCATCTCCCTGATCTACGCCGGCACCGCCGCGATGGTGACCGCGATGTCCGGCGTCGCGATCCAGCCCTACGCGCGCCGGATCGCCGCCTCCCCGGCCGGCCGGGACCTCAGCCGCCCCCGCCTGCTGACCCTGGGCCTCTGCCTGGTCACCGTCGGCACCCTCGCCGACGCCGGCGTGGCCGCACTGACCGCCCTGGGCGCCGGCCAGGCGGTCCTGGCCCTGGTCGCGTCGGTCATCATGGGCTTCGGCTACGGCGTCCTGCTCGTCTTCGGCCTCGCCGAGGTCCAGCGCCTGGCCCCGCCCGAGGACCTGGCCGGCATGACCGCGGTGTTCCAGGCCTTCACCTACCTCGGCTTCGCCGCGCCCTACGTGCTGTCCGCGTTGAAGAACGTCGCGTCGCCGAGCACGCTGCTGCTGGTGGTCGCGGCGCTTGGGGTGCTGACGCTGGTGGTGACGTTGCGGAATGCTCGGCGGACGGGTTAGTGGGGGCTGGGGTTTGCGGGCCGGGTTGCTGTTTGGTTGTGGGTTTCAAAGCTTTTTACGGCCTTCGGTCATAGTTGTGCCGGTTCGGGGTTCGGGTCGGCGAGTCATGTTTGTCGGCTGCCAGTTCGCGCGTTCACAACCCCGCCCCACCTCAGGCCTCTTCAACTCCAGCAAGTCAGAGCAAGGTCATAGGCCAGATCAAGAGCAAGATCAAGAGCTGAAGGTCAAGGTCAAGAGCTGTGGTGAAGGGCCGGGCCTCCGGCGGGCCTCGGCAACCTCAGGGAAACTAGCGCGGGTCCCTCGGGTGGCTGGGTGAGTCTCAGCGGCTGCGGTTTGTGGGGTGGTGCGGTCCGTTCCCCACGGCCGCGTCGTCAGCCCGGGGGGGTACAGCACCGGTGTCCGGGGGTAAAGTCCGCGCACTTGCGGTTGGCTGTGTGAGCTGCGGTTTCGTATAGCGCGAACTTGACCCCCGGCCACCGGCACTGTAGGCGAAGCCCTGCCGACGCGACCGAGGGGAACGAACCGAAAACCAGCCGGAGAATGGCAAAACCCAGTGGTTCGGTACCGGCGACTCGGCGAGTTCGGCCGCCGGTCTGGGTGTTGGCGGCGCGGCAGTCCCGAAGGTGGGCATCCCGGGCTGGCGGGTGCGGCCGCGGGTCAGGGTGTTGGCAGCGCGGCAGTGGCTCAGGTGGGCATTGTGGGTTGGCGGGTGCGGATGGCTGCCAAGATGGTTTTCTCCCCCGTTTA
>NZ_JAAFZA010000084.1 GCF_015356865.1 Catenulispora pinisilvae | reverse complement strand
GGGTGGGGATCGTCGGGAGTTGATCCCATATCAAGTTCACGCGCAGCGTGCCGGCGGCGGCGCCTCGGCTGGTCAGCGACTGCACCGGGCGTGCGGCCGTCATCTTCTCGACGCGGTTGCTGCCCTCGCCGTCGTCGGACGCCCTGATGATCATCCGGTTCAGGCGCATGGCGGTACCCCCTGGCTGATGAAGTTGTCTGACATCCCTATCCATCTGACTACAGTTTGCTACCCAGTGCCGTCTAGGCGGAACGCTCAGTCCGTTCTCTGGCCGAAATGGCGCTCCAGGGCGGCGTGTACGTCTTCGGACAAGGTGGTGACGCCGGAGCGGGACGCGGTGCCGGCCGCCGGGTCGGGGACGGTCTCGGCGCGCACCTGGTCCTGGGCTCCGCAGTCTTTGCATTGCGTGTTGCCAAGTACCCGGACCAGCCGTGCGGAGCCGCACGCGGCGCAGTGTGCCAGGTCAGCGGTCCAGTCGCGGTCGTGCTGGCAGTCCGGGCAGATCAGAATCTGCTCCCCCGCGCGCACGCCCCGCCGCCACGGTGACGCGCCGCGGACCGGGTCGGTCTGGCGGGCGCCGCAGCGGTGGCAGGGCATGGCGTGGAGGTTTCCTATACGGGTCGGGTGCCGGTGGTCCCGGCGGCGGTGATTCGGATGGGAGGGGATGGGATGGGGTTGTCTTATGCGCCTGCGCCGGCCGCGGTGATCGCGTCGCGATAGTCGTCCAGCGAGCGGGCGTCCGGCAGACCGTTCACCACGGTCCACCGGACGACGCCCTCATGGTCGATGAGGAACGTCCCTCGGACGGCGCAACCACGCTCCTCGTCGAAGACGCCGTACGCGCGCGCCGTCCCGCCGTGTGGCCAGTGGTCGGCCAGCAGCGGGAAGCCGAAGCCGGCCTCGTCGGCGTACGCGCGCAGCGAGTACAGCGCGTCGCACGACGCGGCCAGCACCTGCACACGCTCGTTCTGGAAGTCCTCGACGCTCTCCTGGATCGCTTGTAGTTCCGAACCGCAGACCCGGGAGAAGGCGAACGGGTAGAAGACCAGCAGCACGGCCTGCTTCCCGCGGAAATCCGCCAGGGAGACGGTCTGGCCGTGCTGGTCGGTCAGGGTGAACGCCGGGGCCGGGTCGCCGACCGCCGGCACCGGCGGCTGCTCCGCCTCGACCTGCGAGGAGGGGCGGTCGGGGGGATGTGTTGATGGGCCGCCTTCGGGCGGCCCGGGTTGGGAGGACATCGCCGTTACTGCCCCGCAGTGTCGTCGGCCTTGGCACGGACCGCGGACTTCGCCAGCTTGCCGCCGGCCTTCGGGCTCACCAGCCGGGTGCCCAGCCATTCGGGTCCGGCGCTGATGCTCGAGGTGGCCGACAGGCCGGCGGTCGGGGCCGCCTCGCCGATGTCGCTGGGCTCCACGTGGCCGTCCCGGCCGGCCTTGGGCGTCAGCAGCCAGATCGGGCCGCCGTCGGCCAGCGCGGTGAGCGCGTCGACCAGGTTGTCCACCAGGTCGCCGTCGTCCGTGCGGTGCCACAGCACCACCGCGTCGACCACGTCTTCGAAGTCCACGTCGACCAGATCCGCGCCGATCGTGTCCATGATGGCCTGACGCAGTTCCTCGTCGCAGTCCTCGTCCCAGCCGAGTTCCTGCACCACTTCGCCCGCCTGGAAGCCCAGGCGCACAGCCAGCGGGTTGGCGGCGGTCTGAACCTGGTCCGCGACCGCGCCCACGGAACTGTCCTCCTTCATGTCGTTCTGCATTCCCCTAGTCCATACGCCGGAAGCCCAAGACGCAACTACCCGAAGGGCTGCGAGTCCGGCGCGGTGTCGCCGACCGGCGGTGTTTCGACCACCGCGTCGGGTCCGGGGAACACCAGTCCCTGGTGCCCGTCGGCGAACTTGACCAGGTAGGGCGGGGTGCCGGCCGCTCCCTTGACCTCGATGATCTCGCCGACCCGCTCGGCGTCCCCGACCACGTGACCGTGGACGTGAAGCCGGTCTCCCACAGAAGCTCGCATGTCTCCAGTTCACACCCGCCTGGCGGTGAAGACCACCCCTTGGCACGCATTTATCATGGTTACCACCCAGTAGATGTGACGTCCACGGCATGCGCGTTAGACGATGGTGGACGATGTAACCGAGAAGATCTACAAGATCTATGTCTAGGTTGAAGGACGACAGTGGCACCCGGACAAGAGCGTTTCCCCATCATCAGTGACGGCCTGCCCACTCAGCTGCCGGACGTGGACCCGAACGAGACCGCGGAGTGGATCGAGTCCCTGGACTCAGTCGTCAACGAACAGGGCCGCCAGCGTGCGCGGTACCTGATGCTGCGCCTCCTCCAGGAAGCCCGCGCGAAACAGGTCGGCGTGCCGGGCCTGCGCTCCACGGACTACATCAACACGATCCCGCCGGAGGCGGAGCCGTGGTTCCCGGGCGATGAGGACATCGAGCGCCGGATCCGGGCGTTCATCCGCTGGAACGCCGCCATCATGGTGTCCCGGGCCAACCGCCCGGGCCTGGGTGTCGGCGGCCACATCGCCACCTACGCCTCGGCGGCGTCGCTGTACGAGGTGGGCTTCAACCACTTCTTCCGCGGCAAGGACCACGGCGAGTCCGGCGACCAGGTGTACTTCCAGGGGCACGCCTCGCCGGGCATCTACGCCCGCGCGTTCCTGGAGGGCCGGCTCACCGAGCAGCACCTGGACGGCTTCCGGCAGGAGACCTCGCAGGCGCCGTTCGGCCTGTCCTCCTACCCCCACCCGCGCCTGATGCCGGACTTCTGGGAGTTCCCGACCGTGTCGATGGGCCTGGGCCCGATCGGCTCGATCTACCAGGCCCGGTTCAACAAGTACCTGTACTCGCGCGGCATCGCGGACACCTCGCGCAGCCACGTCTGGGCCTTCCTCGGCGACGGCGAGACCGACGAGCCGGAATCGCTCGGCGCGATCGGCCTGGCCGCCCGCGAGGAGCTGGACAACCTCACCTTCGTGATCAACTGCAACCTGCAGCGCCTGGACGGCCCGGTGCGCGGCAACGGCAAGATCATCCAGGAGCTGGAGTCCACCTTCCGCGGCGCCGGCTGGAACGTCATCAAGGTGATCTGGGGCCGGGACTGGGACCAGCTGCTGGCCCAGGACACCGACGGCGCGCTGGTGAACAAGATGAACACCACGCCCGACGGCCAGTTCCAGACCTACACCGTGGAGACCGGCTCCTACATCCGCGAGAACTTCTTCGGGGACGACGCCCGGCTGCGCAAGATGGTCGCCGACATGTCGGACGACCAGCTGCGCACGCTCTCGCGCGGCGGCCACGACTACCGCAAGGTGTACGCGGCGTTCAAGGCGGCCCGCGAGCACACCGGCCAGCCGACCGTGATCCTGGCCCACACCATCAAGGGCTGGACCCTCGGCGAGCACTTCGAGGCGCGCAACGCCACGCACCAGATGAAGAAGCTCACCAAGGCCGAGCTGAAGAGCTTCCGCGACCGGCTGCACCTGCCGATCACGGACGCCCAGCTGGAGGCGGACCTGCCGCCGTACTTCCACCCGGGCGAGAACTCCCCGGAGATCCAGTACATGAAGGAGCGGCGGGCCGCGCTCGGCGGCTACCTGCCGCGCCGTCAGGTGCACCCCAAGCCGCTGCCGCTGCCCGGCGACGACGTCTACGGCCAGCTGAAGAAGGGCTCCGGCAAGCAGGCGATGGCCACCACCATGGCCTTCGTCCGGCTGCTGAAGGACCTGATGCGGGACAAGAACATCGGCGCGCGGTTCGTGCCGATCATCCCGGACGAGGCCCGCACCTTCGGCATGGACTCGCTGTTCCCGACCGCGAAGATCTACTCGCCGCACGGCCAGACCTACGACGCCGTGGACCGCGACCTGCTCCTGTCCTACAAGGAGTCCACGCAGGGCCAGATCCTGCACGAGGGCATCAGCGAGGCCGGCTCCACCGCGTCGCTGGTCGCCGCCGGAACCTCCTACGCCACGCACGGCGAGGCCACGATCCCGGTCTACATCTTCTACTCGATGTTCGGGTTCCAGCGCACCGGCGACCAGTTCTGGCAGATGTCCGACCAGCTCGGGCGCGGCTTCGTCCTGGGCGCCACCGCCGGCCGCACCACGCTGACCGGTGAGGGCCTCCAGCACGCCGACGGCCACTCGCACCTGTTGGCCTCCACGAACCCGGCCGTGGTGGCCTACGACCCGGCGTTCGCCTTCGAGATCAGCCACATCGTGCAGGACGGTCTGCGCCGCATGTACGGGTCCTCCGAGGAGCACCCGCACGGCGAGGACGTGTTCTACTACATGACCGTCTACAACGAGCCGTACCAGCAGCCCGCTGAGCCGGCCGGGGTGGACACCGAGGGCATCCTCAAGGGCCTGTACCGCTACGCCGCGGCTCCGGACGGCCCCGCCGACCGGCCCAAGGCGCAGATCCTCGCCTCCGGCGTCGGCGTCACCTGGGCCTTGAAGGCACAGCAGATGCTGGCCGAGGAGTGGGGCGTGGCGGCGGACGTGTGGTCGGCCACCTCCTGGACCGAGCTGCGCCGCGACGCGCTGGCCGCCGACGAGCGCGCGCTGCTGTTCCCCGAGGAGGAGCCGCGCGTGCCGTACGTCACCCAGACCCTGGGTGCCACCGACGGCCCGATCGTCGCGGTGTCGGACTGGATGCGCGCCGTCCCGGACCAGATCGCGCAGTGGGTGCCGGGCGACTCGGTCACGCCGCAGCGCTACTCCTCGCTGGGTGCCGACGGCTTCGGCTTCGCGGACACCCGTGGCGCGGCCCGCCGGTTCTTCCACATCGACGCCGAGTCGGTGGTCACCGCGGTCCTGGCGCAGCTCGCCAAGCGCGGCGAGGTGAAGCGGGAGGCCCCGTCCGAGGCGATCCGGAAGTACCAGCTGCACGATGTGCGCGCCGCGGGCGCCGGCCCGACCGGCGGCGAGGCGTAGGCGTTACCCGCACGAGCGCACGACCACAACCGCACACGCGCACGACCGCACAACCGCACAACCACCACCGCACGAGCGACAACGTCCCCACTGCCAGTGAGCAGCGGGGACGTTCCGCGTTAATCACTGGCCGGTCGCCGAAGATCGGTGATACACACCCGGGGTGCATGAGATCCCCGAGTTCACCGAACTGCTGAAGCTGCTCGACGAGCGGTCGACGGCCTTCCGCGCCGCGTTGCAGTCCGCGCCCGACCTGTCCGCGCCGGTGCCGACCTGTCCGGACTGGACACTGCTGGAACTGGCGCAGCACCTGGGCAGCGTGCAGCACCGCTGGGCCCGGGTGATCGCCGCCGGCCCGTCCGACACCGATCCGACCGAGCCGGAGAAGGAGATCCGCAAGACCGCGCCGAGCGAGCGGGAGGCCCTGCTGACGTGGCTGACGGAGGCGACGCGGCTGCTGCTGGACGCGGGGCGCGAGGCCGGCCCGGACCGCGGCTGCTGGGCGTGGTGGGGTGCCTCGGAGGCGCCGCTGACCGCCGGCGCCGTGATCCGGCACCAGGTCCAGGAGGTCGCGGTCCACACCTACGACGCCCAACTCGCGGCCGGCGTCTCGGAGCCGGAGCAGGTGCCGGGTCTGGTCGCGATCGACGGCGTCGAGGAATTCGGTGTCACGTGCGGCACGACGAACGTGCCCTGGCCGTACGAGCCCGCGCTGTTCGACGTGTGCATCGTCGACGGCCCCTCATGGCGCCTGACGCTGTCCCCGGCCGGCGCGAGTATGAGCCGACTGTCCGATGACGACACGGACCGGGAGGCGCCCGACACTTCGCTACGGGGCACGGCCAGCAACCTGGTGCTCGCGCTCTACGAGCGGATCCCGATGGACTCGCTCAAGGCCGACGGCGATCTGGAGCTGCTCGAACGGATCCTCACCTGGGACATGGAGCCGTAGCCGGCAAACAGGAGCGGCGCCCCCGAAAGGGCGCCGCCACAGGTGCTCGACCGTTGCATGACCGCGTCTTGCGGAACCCCCCACGAGCTCCGCAAGACGCGGCGAAGTCGGCCGTCGCAAGCCCCCGTTGGACTGTCACGATGGCTACCCGGACTCCGCCCCACGCAGCCGGGTCGCCGCCATACCGTCCTTTGCGCGACTCGCAGGACGAGATTAAGCAATGGAGATGCCCGGAGGCGAGAATCCCGTACAACTCCGTACACTCGTCCGCAAGCCGTAGACCTGCGGTGATTCTTTGGAACGGGGTACGGAAGGGGTTCTGGGTCCTGTGACAGACCGGCCGACCTCAGCCATCCCCGATCCCGCTGCTCCCGATCTCCCCGGCGCGGTGGATCTCGCCGGCTTCATCGAGCGGCTGCGGACGCTGCGCGCCCACGCCGGTTCGCCCTCGTTCCGCGTCCTGGCCAAACGCGTGGGGCCGCTCCTGAAGCCGCCGCAGGACGTCACGCATTCGACGATCAGCGACGTCTTCGACCCGACCCGGCGCCGGCTGAACCAGGAACTGGTCGTGGCGATCGTCCTCGCGCTCGGGGTGCCCGAGGCGCAGGTGCCGCAGTGGCGCTCGGCCTGCCTGGCGGCGCACGCGGCGCATCGGCGGCCTGCTGAGCCGACCGGCGTCTTCCGGCAGTTGCCCGCGGAGCTGGCGACGTTCACCGGGCGGCGCGAGGAACTGGCCTCGCTGATGGCTTTGGTGGATGCCGCGGGAGCGGCCGGAACACCGGACTCGCAGAACTCGGACTTCCAGAACTCGGACTCTCAAAACTCGGACCTCCAGAACTCGGACCTCCAGAACCCGGACTCCCAAAACTCAGGCTCCCAAGCATCGGACTCCCAGGACCCCGCCATCCCGCACACCGTCGTCGTCTCCGCGATCGAGGGCATGGCCGGGATCGGCAAGACGCAGCTCGCCATCCGCGCCGCGCACGAGTTGGTGCGCGCGGGACGGTTCGCCGACGTGCAGCTGTATGTGAACCTGCGCGGCTTCGATACCGAGGCGGCGCCCGCGGATCCGGCCGACGTCCTGGACTCGTTTCTGCGGCAGCTGGAGGTGCCCGCGCGGCGCATCCCGGCCGGCTTGGCCGAGCGCGCCGCGATGTTCCGAGACCGGATCGCCGGCCGCGACGCGCTGGTGCTGCTGGACAACGCCGCCGACGAGGCGCAGGTCGCCGCGCTGATCCCGGCCGACCCGCGGTGTCTGGTGCTGGTCACCAGCCGGCGGACCCTGGCCGGGCTGGACGGGGCGCGGCTGTTGCGGCTGGACGTCTTCCCGTTGCGCGACGCGCTGAACCTGCTGGCGCGGGTGGTCGGACAGGAGCGGGTCGCGGCCGAGCCGGACGCCGCGGTGCAGGTGGTGCGGCTGTGCGGGCTGCTGCCGCTGGCCGTTTCGCTGGCCGCCGCCCGGTTGCGGTCCCGGCCGGCGTGGACTCTGGCGCGGTTGGCGGCGCATCTGCGGGACAGCGGACTGGACGCGGTGCGGGCCGGGAGCCGTGAGCTGCGACCGGTCTTCGAGCTCTCCTACCGGGAGCTGCCGGCTTCTACCGCGCGCGCCTTCCGGTTGCTGAGCCTGCATCCCGGGCGCGGCTTCACGGCCGGTGCGGTGGCGGCGCTGACCGGCACCTCTGATGCGGCGGCGCAGGACGCGCTGGAGGCGCTGCTCGACGAGAACCTGGTGGAGCAACGGACCGCCGACCGGTATGAGCTGCACGACTTGCTGCACGCGTTCGCCTTGGAGCGGGCCGAGGCCGACGAGAGCGCCGCCGAGCGGGACGAGGCGCTGGCTCGGCTCCTGTCCTGGTACCTGCACGCCGCCGAGAACGTCTCCCGGGCCGTGGAAACGCGGCGCCTGCTGGAGACGTTGCCCGCCCGCCCGGGCGAGCCCGCACCGCCCCGCTTCGCCTCCGCCCCCGACGCCATGGCCTGGTACGACGCCGAGCGCGAGAACCTCAGCTCGGTGTTGGGCTGCGCCGCCCGCACCGGACGCCACGACCTCGCGCTGCGATTACCCGTCACGCTGCTGGGCTGCTACCAGCTGCGCAAGGACTGGGCCCGCTGGCGTGCCGGGTACGAGACCGGGCTGGACAGCGCGCGCGTGGTCGGCGACCGCACCGCGCAAGGCCGCCTGTCCAACGGCCTCGGCCTGGCGCTGTTCGACCTGCGCGAGTACGCGGAGGCGATCGACGTCTACGGCGCCGCCCTCGCGCTGGCCGAGGAGGTCGGCAGCCGCCAACAGGTGGCGTCCATCCTCGGCAACATCGGCGACTGCCACTGCCGGCTCGGCGACTTCGCCACCGCCGAGAACGTGATCCGCCGCAGCCTCCACATCTTCCGCGAGATCGGCGACCCGCAGAACCTGGCCTCCTCGCTGTGCAACTACGGCGTCCTCCTCCACGAGGCCAAGCGCCTCCCCGAGGCCCACGACACCCACTCCGAGGCCTGGGCCGCCGCCCGCCAGGCGGGCAACCGCCGCTACGAGGCGATCATCGCCTTCAACCGTGCCGAGGTCTGCATGGACCTGGAGCGCCCCGCCGACGCCGAAGCCGACTACCGGCTGGCCCTCACCGCCGCCCGCGAGGCAGGCGACCGCCCCACCGAGGCCGAGGCGCTACGGGCCCTGGCACGGCCGCTGCGGGCCCTGGGACGCGGGGACGAGGCACGGGCCGTGCTGGGGGCCGCGGTGGCGGTTTTCGAGGCGCTGGGGTCCCCTGAGGCGGCGGCCACGCGGGAGCTGTTGGCGTCGCTTGGCGGGTGAACACCACAGGTCATATTCGCCTAGGACGGTTCACCTAGAACGAGGGCCCTCAAGGATCCTCATGAAGGCCGAGCCGAGTGAGACGCACCGTGCTCGTGCGCGGGCTCCAGCGGAGGACTCCCGATCGGCAGGCAAGTACTGCACTGAGCCTCCTCCATCGGATGCTCCGCCGTGGACCGGGTCGCCTCGTCCCGCACCCCGAACCAGGCGATCGCCCCCGTCACCGCGAACAGCACCGCCGCCAGCACCATCGCCTTGGCGAAGGCCGGCTCCAGCTTCGCCGGGTCCGCGTACCCGTCCCCCTTCAGCCCCACCATCAGCGGGAACGCGGCCACCGCCAGCGCCCCGGCGGCGCGCGCCACCGCGTTGTTCACGCCGCTGGCGATGCCGGCGCGGTCGGTGGTCGTGGAGTTCAGGACCGTCACCGTCACCGGGACCGCGATCATCACCATGCCGAGGGAGAACACGATCAGCGCCGGGAGGATGCGGGCCCAGTAGTTCGGGTGGTGCCCGGAGGTGGACAGGATCAGCACGCCGATCGCGGTCAGGGCACCGCCGGCGGTCATCAGGCGGCGGGCGCCGAGTTTGGTGGTGAGGCCGCCGACCCGGGAGGACAGGGTCATCATGACGATCGTGGTCGGCAGTGACGCCAGCCCGGCCGCCAGCGGCTTGTAGCCGCCGACCACCTGCAAGTACGTCGCGAAGAAGAAGAACAGCGCGCCGAGTGCCCCGTACGCCGTCAGCGTCAGGGCGTTGGCGGCGCTGAACTCCCGCGAGCTGAACAGCGACAGCGGCATCATCGGGGCCGGGCTGCGCCGCTCCACCAGGACGAACGCCACCAGCGCCGCGACGCCCGCCACGGCGGTGGCGATCACGCTCGCCGAGCCCAGGCCCTTGGCGCCGGCCTCGACCAGGGCGTAGGTGACTCCGGCCAGCCCCAGGGCGCCGAGCACCGCGCCGGGGATGTCGAAGTGGCCGATGACGACCTCGCGCGACTCCGGCACGTAGCGCAGTGCGACGGCCACCACGGCCACGGCCAGCGGCAGGTTGATCAGGAAGATCCAGCGCCAGCTGGCGTACTCGATGAGCCAGCCGCCGACCAGCGGGCCGGCGGCGCCGGCGATGCTGGCCAGCCCGGACCAGGCGCCGACGGCCTTGGCGCGGTCGTCGGGGTGGAAGACGGACTGGATCAGCGCCAGCGCGCCCGGAGTCAGCAGTGCGCTGCCGACGCCCTGGACGGCGCGGAAAGTGATCAGGAAGCCCAGATTCGGGGACAGGCCGCAGGCCAGGGAGGCCAGGGCGAACCAGACCACGCCGATCAGGAAGACCTTGCGGCGGCCGAAGCGGTCGCCGAGCGAGCCGCCGACGAGCACGAACGCGGCCAGGGTGAGCGTGTAGCCGGTGACGGTCCACTGGAGCCCGGCCAGCGACGCCCCGAACTGGTGGCCGATCCGGGGCAGCGCGATGTTGACCACCGTGCCGTCCAGGAACGCCATCGCCGAGCCCAGGATCGTGGTGGTCAGCACGCCGCGGCCGATCGGGGTGCCCAGCCGGACGCTGCCGGCCTCGGCGGAGGCACCAGGGGTCACAGGTCACTCACCATGCGCCCATCGTGTCACGCGCCCGGGGCCGCCGCACCCGATCGACGGCCGGGGATGGCAGGGCCGTGACACGCGCCATGACACGCGCCATGACAACGGCCGGCGCGGCGGGTCCAGGCGACCGGATTCGAACCGGCGTCCTCCGCATTTGAAATGCGGTGTGGCTCCCTCTGCACTACGCCTGGCGGGCCCGGGCGGCCGGATTCGAACCGGCGTCCTCCGCCCTGTGGAGGCGGCGTGACTGCCTCTGCACTACACCCGGGATGAGCAGGTGGCCCGGACATCCGAGCCGGGTCGAGCTTGGCCGATCCGGACCCGGCCACGCAAGCCGGGCCGGCGGGCGGCCCCCGCACCGGAAATCAAAATACTGATGGCGAGAGCCGCTCGCCGGCCGCGCACTCCCGAATCAGCTCCGTATAAGGCCAGGGCTCGATCAGCGGCGCCCCGAGCTCGATCTCCGAACCCCCGGACCCCACGGTCACCGGCAGTTCCTCGGCCGCGGCCAGGATCGGCGCCACAGACCCGGTGGACATCGACTCCCGCACCGGCCCCGCCATCCGCGCCAGCGAACCCGTCCGCTCCTGCTCCAGCGCCCACACCGGCTCCGGCCCGGCGGTGCCGGCCACGGTCGCGTACCCGGCCCAGCGCAACGCGCTCCCCCGCATCTTGTCGTTGACCCGCCGCAGAACCCAGTGCACGAGCTGCGGATCCCGGGAGACCAGCAGCGGCCCGAGCACCTCGGCATCCTCGTCGTGCGACTCCAGCCGGGAGAGGAACCTCAGCCGGAACCCGCCGGCCGCCTCCGCCAGCCGGACACAAACCATGCGCAGCTCACGATCGGCACCCTGGGCGAAGTACGCCTGCTCCAGCGCCCCGACATCGGTCCGGTCCCGTAACACGCTCTGCCGGAGCACCGCTATCTCATAAGCCGGGTTCCGAAGCAGCGCGTCGGACATGGCGTCCGTGCCCAGCGGGCCGAACACGTAGTCGACGAACTTCGGGGGCAACGGACCGCGATCCAGCATCCGCACCAGAATCCCTTGCGCCGCCTCGTCTGTGCCGCACGTGTCGAGGAACGCCTCCACGATCCCGGGCGGCGCCATCGCCAACAGCACCGCCGACGCGTCCACCCCGCGCGGCCAGCGCGGAGCCCGCCCCGCCCACAGCGCGGGGTCTGCGGGTCCGGGTCGGGCGACCGAGTCGATCAGCTCCGCGACCGAGCCCCGATAGGCACCGGCGCGCGCCGCCAACGCCAGCCAGGCATCCGTGTCGTCCCCGACCCACCACTCCAGGAGCACCGCGACCTCCGCGAGCAGTCGCCGGCGCCAGGGCTCGAAGTCGTGCCGGGTGACGTCCAGACCGCGGTGAGCGCGCCCGCCGAGATAGCCCTCCGTCAGCCCGTCGATCGGGACCAGCAGGCCCAGCAGTTCCACGGCCGGGCGGGTGCGCGCCACCGCGTCGGCGGCGGTCAGCTCACCGGCCTTCAAGGCGGTGATCAGCGCGCCGCGCTCGCGGAAGTGGGTGCTCGCGTCGGTCATGCGCTCATCATCGTGGCAAGCAAGGTGGGCCGGCCCGGGTTTTCCCGAGCCGGCCCGCCGGGACACCGCGTGCCTATCAGCCCTCGATGTTGCTCATCACGTGCTTGATCCGGGTGTAGTCCTGGAACCCGTACGTCGACAGGTCCTTGCCGTACCCGGAGTGCTTGAACCCGCCGTGCGGCATCTCGGCGACCAGCGGGATGTGGGTGTTGATCCACACGCAGCCGAAGTCCAGGGCCTTGGCGGCGCGCATCGCCTTGCCGTGGTCCTTGGTCCACACCGACGACGCCAGCGCGTACTCCACGTCGTTGGCCCAGGTCAGCGCCTGCTCCTCGCCGGCGAACCGCTGCACGGTGATCACCGGGCCGAAGACCTCGTTCTGGATGATCTCGTCGTCCTGCTTGAGCCCGGAGACCACGGTCGGGGCGAAGAAGTACCCCTTGTCCCCGACCCGCGCGCCGCCGGTCTCGACCTTGGCGTGCGCCGGGAGCCGGTCGATGAAGCCGGTGACGTGCCGCAGCTGGTTGGCGTTGTTCAGCGGGCCGTAGAGCACGTCCTCGTCGTCCGGGTTCCCGGTCTTGGTGGCCGCGGCCGCCTCGGTCAGCTTGGCCACGAAGGCGTCGTGCACCGAGTCCTCGACCAGCACCCGGGTGGCCGCGGTGCAGTCCTGGCCGGCGTTGAAGAACCCGGCGACCGAGATGCCCTCGACCGCGGCGTCCAGGTCGGCGTCGGCGTAGACGATGACCGGGGCCTTGCCGCCGAGCTCCAGGTGCACCCGCTTGACGTCGGCGGCGGCGGTGGCCGCGACCTCCATGCCGGCCCGCACCGAGCCGGTGATCGAGGCCATCGCCGGGGTCTTGTGCTCGACCATGGCGCGGCCGGTGTCCCGGTCGCCGCAGATCACGTTGAACACGCCGGCCGGCAGGATCTCACCGATGATCTCGGCCATCAGCAGGGTGGACATCGGCGTGGTGTCGGACGGCTTGAGCACCACGGTGTTGCCGGCGGCGATGGCCGGCGCGAACTTCCACACCGCCATCATCGCCGGGTAGTTCCACGGCGCGACCTGCGCGCACACCCCGACCGGCTCACGCCGGATCCAGGAGCTGTGCCCGGCCAGGTACTCACCGGAGGCAGTGCCCTCCAGCATCCGCGCGGCACCGGCGAAGAACCGGATCTGGTCCACCATCGGCGGCAGTTCCTCAGAGGCGGTCAGGCCCAGCGGCTTGCCCGTGTTCTGCGACTCCACCGCGACGATCTCCTCGGCCCGGGCCTCGATCGCGTCGGCCACCTTCAGCAGCAGCCGCTGCCGCTCCGAAGGAGTGGTGTCGCGCCAGCCCGGGAACGCCTCCGCGGCGGCGCGCATCGCGGCGTCGACGTCGTCCGACTCCGAGACCGGCGCGTTCGCGATCACCTGCTCGGTGACCGGGTCGATGATCTGGCTGGTCTTGCCGGACACGGTGTCGACCGGCTTGCCGCCTACATAGTTGCGAAGCTGGCGTGCTTCCACGGTGTTCGTCTCCTCTTGGATCAGGGCCGGCTCTGAGGGAGACCAGCCTACACAGTTGGGTCGACAGTGACGATGGATTCAGTGCTTAAAAACGCCCTCACATACGGATTCCATCGATGAAGCCTTGCCAAAATACCGTTCCCGTTGTCACAATCCCTTCGTGACCGACAGGACGAACGACAGGGCGAGCGGCGCAGCCGGCGGCTACCACTTGGACCCCCTGTCCAAAGCCATCATCGAACAGCTCCAGCAGGACGGACGGCGCGCCTACGCGACGATCGGCCGGGCGGTGGGCTTGAGCGAGGCGGCGGTGCGCCAGCGGGTGCAGAAGCTCATCGACGCCGGCGTGATGCAGATCGTGGCCGTCACCGACCCGCTGACGGTCGGCTTCCACCGCCAGGCGATGATCGGCATCCGCGCCGAGGGCGATCTGGAGCCGGTGGCCGACGCGCTGGCCGAGATGGCCGAGGTCGACTACGTGGTGATGACCGCCGGGTCCTTCGACCTGCTGGTCGAGGTGGTGTGCGCGGACGACGACCACCTCCTGGAGATCATCAACAAACGGATCCGAGCCCTCCCGCAGGTCCGGTCGACCGAATCTTTCGTCTACCTGAAGCTTCGCAAGCAAACGTACACCTGGGGCGCTCTGTAACGGCAAGAACGGCGCCCGTGGCGGCTCCGCCCCGAACGATCCACTCCTTGATGCGAGGAAGAGCAATGAGCACCGACAGCCTGGACAAATCGGCCTACGACCACCTCTGGATGCACTTCACCCGGATGTCCGGGTACCGGGACAACCCAGTACCGACGATCGTCCGGGGCCAGGGCGCGCGGATCTACGACAGCAACGGCAAGAGCTACCTGGACGGCCTGGCCGGCCTGTTCGTCGTGCAGGCCGGGCACGGCCGGGTGGAACTCGCCGAGGCGGCCTACAAGCAGGCGCAGGAGCTGGCCTTCTTCCCGCTTTGGAGCTACGCCCACCCCCAGGCGATCGAACTGGCCGACCGGCTGGCCCACTACGCCCCCGGCGACCTGAACAAGGTCTTCTTCACCACCGGCGGCGGCGAGGCCGTGGAGACCGCGTGGAAGCTGGCCAAGCAGTACTTCAAGCTGGTCGGCAAGCCGATGAAGCACAAGGTGATCTCCCGCAACATCGCCTACCACGGCACCCCGCACGGCGCGCTGTCCATCACCGGCATCCCGGACGCCAAGAAGTACTTCGAGCCGCTGGTCCCCGGCGCGCACAAGGTGCCGAACACCAACTACTACCGCGCGGACGAGATCACCGGCGTCCCCGGCATGAGTGAGAAGGACTTCGGGATCTGGTGCGCCAACCAGGTCGAGAACATGATCCTCACCGAGGGCCCGGAGACGGTCGCGGCGGTGTTCGTCGAGCCGGTGCAGAACTCCGGCGGCTGCTTCCCGCCGCCGCCCGGGTACTTCGCCCGGCTGCGCGAGATCTGCGACGAGTACGACGTGCTGCTGGTCTCCGACGAGGTGATCTGCGCGTTCGGCCGGCTGGGCACGATGTTCGCCTGCGACAAGTTCGGCTACGTCCCGGACATCATCACCTGCGCCAAGGGTATGACCTCCGGCTACTCCCCGATCGGCGCGACCATCGTGTCCGACCGCATCGCGGCGCCCTTCTACGAGGGCACCAACTACTTCCCGCACGGCTACACCTTCGGCGGCCACCCGGTCTCCTCCGCGGTGGCGCTGGCCAACCTCGAACTGTTCGAGCGCGAGGGCCTGAACCAGCACGTGCTGGACAACGAGGGCGCCTTCCGCTCGACCCTGGACAAGCTCAAGGACCTGCCGATCGTCGGCGACGTGCGCGGCGACGGGTACTTCTACGGCATCGAGCTGGTGAAGGACAAGGCCACCAAGGAGACGTTCAACGACGACGAGTCCGAGCGCCTGCTTCGCGGCTTCCTGTCCAAGGCGCTGTTCGACGCCGGCCTCTACTGCCGCGCCGACGACCGGGGCGACCCGGTGGTGCAGCTGGCCCCGCCGCTGATCGTCGGGCAGGCCGAGTTCGACGAGATCGAGCAGACGCTGCGCTCGGTGCTGACCGAGGCTTGGACCCGGTTGTAGAGGCTTGGACTCGGCTCTAGACGAGAACCTGGCGCCTCCGGAACCCTTCGCCGGAGGCGCTTTTCTCTCCTTTTGAATGGTTCTGATAACGATGAACTCCCCCGCCGCCGAGCCCCTGGGCTCCACTCCCCGAACCCGAGTCCGCCGGCTGCCCGAGAAGGCGGCCACCGACCGCGCCGCCCTGCACGCGGTCCTCGACGCCGGCCTCGTCGCGCATGTCGCGGTCACCGACAACAGCGGTCCGAACGGCGCGGCGCAGCCTTACATCCTGCCGGTCGCCTATGCGCGCGACGGCGAGCGGGTGCTGTTCCACGGCTCGACCGGCTCGCGGCTGTTCCGCGCGCTGGCCGACGGCGCGCCGACGTGTCTGACCGTGACGCTGCTGGACGGGCTGGTCGTGGCCCGCTCGGCGTTCGAGTCGTCGATGAACTATCGGGGCGCGATGGTCCTGGGCACGTGTCGGATGCTGCCCGAGGGCGAGAAGGAAGCGGCACTGGAACGGATCACCGAGCACCTGATGCCGGGCCGCTGGCCGGACCTGCGCGCGCCGAAGCGCAAGGAACTGGCCGCGACTGTGGTGGTGGCGCTGCCGCTGACCGAGGCTTCGGTGAAGATCTCCACCGGCGATCCCGACGATGATCCGGATGACCTGGACTCGCCGGTGTGGGCCGGTGTCGTGCCGCTGCACGAGGCCTACTGCGATCCGAAGCCGGCGGCGAACCTGGCGCCGGGGATCGATGTGCCCGACTATCTGCGCAGGTGGCGGCGGTGAGCGCGGTCGACGGCGACTTGTCACTGTGGATGGACCAGGTGGCGAGCGCCGATTCCGGGTCGAGGCGGCCCGCGTTGGAGGCCGACGTCGATGCCGACATCGCGATCGTCGGCGCCGGATTCACCGGCCTGTGGACCGCCTACTACCTGGCCGAGGCCGATCCCTCGCTGCGCGTCGTCGTGTTGGAGAGCGAGTTCGCCGGATTCGGCGCCTCCGGGCGTAACGGCGGCTGGTGCTCGTCGCTGTTCCCGTCCTCGCTGGCGAAGGTGGAGCGGGTCAGCGGCAGCCGGGAGCGCGCGATCGCCTTGCAGCGCACGCTGAACGACACCGTCGACGAGGTCGGGCGCGTGGTCGCGGCCGAGGGGATCGACTGCCACTTCGTGAAGAGCGGCACCGTGGTCCTGGCCCGCACGCCGATCCAGCTGGAGCGCGCGAAAGCCTCGGTCGACGAGGAGCGCGCGTATGGCTTCGGCGAGGAGGACATCAGGCTGCTGACGGCGGCCGAGGCCTCGGCGATGGTCAACGCGACGGACGTCCTGGGCGGCACGTTCACCCCGCACTGCGCGGCGATCCAGCCGGCCATGCTGGTCCGCGGCCTGGCCGAGGTGGTCGAGCGGCGCGGCGTCACGGTCTACGAGGACACGGCGGTCACTGCGATCCGGGACGGCGTGGTGGAGACCGCGCGCGGTCCACGGGTGCGGGCCGGCAAAGTGGTGCGCGCGACCGAGGGCTACACGCCGTCCATCACCGGGTTCACCCGCGACATCGCGCCGGTCTACTCGCTGATGGTCGCCACCGAACCGCTGCCGGAGGCGGCCTGGGAGCAGATCGGGCTGGCCGGGCGGCAGACGTTCTCCGACTTCCGGCACCTGATCGTCTACGGCCAGCGCACCGCGGACGGCCGGCTGGCGTTCGGCGGACGCGGCGCGCCGTACCACTTCGGCTCCCGGATCGAGCCCGGCTTCGACCGCGACGACCGGGTCCACGTCGAGATCCGCCGCACCCTGCGCGAGCTGTTCCCGGTGCTGGCAGACGCGAAGTTCACGCATCGCTGGGGCGGTGCGCTGGGCGTACCGCGCGACTGGTTCGCCTCAGTCGGCTACGACCGGGACCGGCGCCTGGGCTGGGCCGGCGGCTACGTCGGCGACGGCGTGGGCGCCACCAACCTGGCCGGCCGCACCCTGGCCGAGCTGCTGACCGGGCAGGACGGCGAGCTGACCCGGCTGCCGTGGGTGAACCACCGCTCGCCGCGCTGGGAGCCGGAGCCGCTGCGCTGGCTGGGCGCGAACATCGGGCTGCGGACGATGAGCGCGGCGGACGCAGAGGAGGAGCGGACCGGGAAGCCGTCGCGGCGGGCGAAAGTGTTCGGGCGCTTCCTCGGGCACTGAGGCACGTTGGCCGGCTTGCCCGCTTCAGGTCGTCCCGGACGCCTTCCCTGCGCGCCCGGGACGACCGAATCGGCTGGCGCCTACTTCGTACAGGTCAGGCTGAGAACGGGACCGCCGCCGTCTGTGGGTATCTGAACCGTGAGCTTGTTGGACGAGAGCGTCCCCTTGACCTGGGTCTGCTCCGAAGAGTCGGTCACGGAACTCGCGGAGATGTCGAACGAGCCGGTTCCGGACGGCAGGTGTGTCGCCTTGATGTCGTTGCCGGGGTCAGCGGGATCGTGCACCGTCGCGCTGCTGCCGTTCTGCGTCCAGGTGCCGCTCGATGTCCCCGCGTTCCAGGTGCCGTCGCCGACGGTGAACTCGATCGGGGACCCGATCGGGCCCGCGGCCTCGGCCGCGGGCACCCGGCAGGTCCAGGTCCCCTTCAGGATCCCGGCCACATTGCCGCTGCCGCCGAGCCCGACCCCCAGCCCGATACCGCCGCCGACCACGACCACGACCGCCGCCACGATCGCCAGCATGCCGTTGGTGGTCCTGAAGAACGCGGCGGCCCCGCCGCCGCCCGCACCGCCCACGCCGGTCTGCGCGGCCGCCGCGGCGTTCCGCAGCTGCTCCTCGAAGCCCGGGTTCGCGGCCACCGCGGCCGCGATCAGCTGGACCACCTCGGCGCGCGCCGCGGGATCGCCGCTGTTCATGTAGCCGGCCAGCCGAGGGTCGCCGCCGAGACCGGCGGAGACCGCCTCGTAGAAGCCGTTCCCGGCGGGCAGCTGCCCGAGCCGGAGCTGATCGAGCCCTGACACGGCCCATTCCGCGAATTCCATGCCCCGCCCCCTGTTCCTCGAGTTCTCCGGGCACTCCCCTACCCGGATCGGATCACTGGCGAGAATGTCACGCCCCGGTCGGCATGCGAAGACCATTCCGAGTCTTTGGGACGCCGTCAGACCCGCCGCGAACCGACGACGCCCGGGAACCTACCTCAGACCACGCCTGTCTCAAACCACGAAGGCTTGACCAGCTTCTTCGAAGGCGACGTCGAGTACCCCCGCCGGGTCCGCGCGGCCGTCGGTGTCGGCCCAGTACTGCATGGCGCCGGCGAACGCGAGCAGCCCGAGGCCGGCGGCGAACTGGTCGCGCGGGACCGGGGTGTCGCGGCCGGCCCGGCGGGCCAGGACCAGGGCCAGATCGTCGCGCAGCAGGTCCAGGCGTTCGGCGAAGCGGGCCCGCAGCGCGGGGACCCGTTGGGTGTGCCGGATCAGGGCCACCGACTTCTCGCGGTCTTGAGCGAAGTCCTCGACGGTGACCGCTTTCACCGCCTCGCGGATCGCCACGGCCGGCGGCTCGTCCGCGGGCCGGGCCTGGACCTCGGACAGGATGCCCTCGGAGACCACGACCACCGAGGAGATGACCACGTCCTCCTTGGACGCGAAGTAGCGGAAGAACGTGCGGCGGCTGACGCCCGCGGCGGCGGCCAGCTCGTCGACCGTCGTCGCCTCGAAGCCCTGCTTGGCGAGCAGCCGCAGGGCGGCGTCGGCCAGCTCGTCCCGGACCAGCTGGCGTTTGCGCTCGGCCAGGGTCAGGCCGGGTTGTTCCGTTCTGCGCCGCACGTCACCACCGTATCAGCGTTACCAGCGCCCGTGCGCCATCATTGACACTGAGTGCCAAACAAGGCATCGTGTGCTTGACGGCCGGAGCCGGCAGCCGCGCTATTCATCAGGAGGACGTCATGAGCACGAAGTGGACCGCCGAGGCGATCCCGACCCTGTCCGGGCGCACCTTCGTGGTCACCGGCGCGAACAGCGGCCTGGGCTTCCAGACCACGCGACTGCTGGCCAGGCATGGAGCCCACGTGGTGATGACCGCGCGCGACCAGGTCAAAGGCGAGGCGGCGGCGGCCCGCATCGAGCAGGACGTGCCGGGCGCCTCGCTGGAGTTGAGGAGCCTGGACCTGGCCGACCTGGACTCGGTGCGGGCATTCGCCGCCGGGTTGCACGACGACAAGGTCGGCGTGGACGTGCTGATCAACAACGCCGGGGTGATGATGACCCCGCAGCTGAAGACGAAGCAGGGCTTCGAGATGCAGTTCGGCACCAACCACCTCGGACACTTCGCGCTCACCGGGCTGCTGCTGGACCTGTTGGCGGACCGGGACGACCCGCGGGTGGTGACCGTCTCCTCGACCATGCACAAGCAGGGCACGATCGACTTCGACGACCTGATGCGCACCGAGCGCTACCAGCCCACCCCCGCCTACGCGCAGTCGAAGCTGGCGAACCTGCTGTTCGGCCTGGAGCTCCAGCGCCGGCTCAGCGCGGCCGGCTCGCCGGTGCGGTCGCTGATGGCGCACCCCGGCTACTCGGCCACGAACCTGCAGTTCGCCGGGCCGACCGGGTTGCGCAGGTCCTTGATGCACGTGGCCAACCCGCTGTTCGCACAGAGCCCGACGATCGGCGTGCTGCCCCAGGTGCGGGCCGCCGTCGCGCCGGATGTGGCGGGCGGCCAGTACTACGGGTGTCCGAGGTTCATGGAGACGCGGGGCTATCCGGAACTGGTGCAGCCGAGCCGGCGGGCCCAGGACGCGGCGCTGGCGGCGCGGTTGTGGACGGAGTCGGAGAAGCTGACCGGGGTCGAGTTCTCCTTCTGAACGGTGCTTCGCTGCTCCGGGCCCGGATTCCCCGGCCTCCAGCACCGGATTGCCCGCTCTGAGCACTGATTCCCCACTGTTCGACCGCAGTCGGCGGTACCGCCCCGGATGCCGGGCGGGGTCGCACATCCGGCGCAACGTTGGTTAGGCCGTTGCGCTCTTCAGGGCACACGGGTGCTCGTGAGCATCCCGTCCGACAACCCGATCCTGATGGCCCGCGACTTCGGGCCCGACGCGGTCTGCCTCGCTGTCGGCGAAGGCGAGATCGTGGCCCTCGGCGGCAGCTGCGACGAGGCGTTCCTGCGCGCACTGTCCGGCGCCGACCCGGCCTGGCCGGGCGGACTGTGGCTCAAGGGCGAGCCGCTGCACACCCTGCGGCCCGCGGCCCGGCTGCGCTTCGCCCACGCCCAGTGCGCCCTCGCCCCGCGCGTCGGCAAGCTGCTGCCGGAACTCACGGTCCTGGAGAACACGGCCCTGCCGTTGATCCTGACCGGACTCGGCCGCCAAGAGGCCCGCCGCCGCGCGGTGCGCTGGCTGGAGCGCCTGGACGCGGTCGGCTGCGCCGACTGGCGGGTCGCCGAGCTGACCCCGGCCGAGACCCGCCGCGTGGCCCTGGCGCGCGCGCTGGTCCTGGACCCGGCGGTGCTGCTGGCCGAGGACCCGACCGAGGGCCTGAGCCCGGCCGAACGCTTCCACCTGCTGCGGATCCTGCGCGCGGCGTGCGGCACGCACGGGCTGACGATCGTGGTCGCCAGCGACGACACGGACGTCATCGGGTGGGCGGACCGGCGGATCGAGGTGAAGGTAGCGGCGACCGCGGCCGCGCCGGCGGCCGAAGCAGCACCCGAACCCGCCGACGTACCGGCCGCGGCGCCGATCACCGACCCGGCCGCGATGATCAACCACCCGGCGCGCAGCATCCCGCACCGGATCGGCCGGCACGCCCGCGGCGAACACCGGTTCTCGCCGGTCGGATCCGGAGCGGAGCGCGGACGATGAGCACCCTGACCTCGGTCTCCACCACCCCCCTGGCCCGCTTCGACTACCGCCTGCGGGTCGCGGCCGCGCTGCTGCGCGCCGCACCGCGCGCCGAGCACGTGCTGGTCGGCGCCATGGCCGTGGCGTCGGCGGCGGCCGCGTGGCCCTTCGCCGGGCCGCTGTATCCGGCGGTGGCCATCCCGGCGCTGCTGGCGCTGGCCGCGCTGATCCGGCACCACCTCGACGGTCTGGACGCCCGCCGCGACGCGCTCACCGCGGCCGGCGCGGATCCGGCCGACACGCTGGTCATCCAGATCGCCGGTCCGCTGGCGGCCACCGGCGTGGGAGCAGTGCTCGGCGGCGCGGCGGCGACCGCGCTCGGCCGGCCCTCGGCCCCCGCGTTCCTGCCGCTCATCATCGCTCTGGTCGCCGCGCTCCTCATCCGCCGCAGCTGGCTCGGCGCCCCGGCGCTCGCCACCGGTGCGGTGGTCGCGCTGGTCACCGCCGCGCTGGTGCGGGTCTCCACGTCGGCCGCCGCGCCGGTCGCCGAAGCCCGCTCGCGCGGCGCCGTCCTGCCGCTCCCGCACGCCGCCTCGGCCTCGGCTGCCGGCACCGCCTGGCCGACCGCGCTGGCGGCCGTCCTCGCGCTCAGCACGGTGCAGCTGGTCATCGCCCGGCGGCGGCAGATCCGCGGGCTGGTCCGGGCCCTGACCGCCGCGGCCGCGCGCCGCATGATCGCGAGGAGCAGCGCATGATCCAGGCCGTCGGCCTCACCAAGCGCTACGGCGACAAGCTCGCCGTCGACCACGCCGACTTCGTCGTCGAGGCCGGGACCGTCACCGGGTTCCTCGGCCCGAACGGCGCCGGCAAGTCCACCACCATGCGCATGATCCTCGGGCTGGACCACCCCAGCGACGGCGGCGTGACCGTCGACGGCAAGCCCTACCGGAGCCTGCCGGTGCCGCTGCGCGAGGTCGGCGCGCTGCTGGACGCCAAGTCCGTGCACGGCGGCCGCACCGCCTACAACCACCTGGCGTGCCTGGCCAAGTCCAACGGCATTCCGCTGCGGCGGGTGGACGAGGTGATCGGCCTGGTCGGGCTGGAGCAGGTGGCGAAGAAGCGCTCGAAGAACTTCTCCCTGGGCATGGGCCAGCGCCTGGGCATCGCCGCCGCGCTGCTCGGCGACCCGGGCACGCTGCTGTTCGACGAGCCGGTCAACGGCCTGGACCCCGAGGGCATCCTGTGGGTCCGCAACCTGATGAAGTCGCTGGCCGCACAGGGCCGCACAGTCTTCGTCTCCAGCCACCTGATGAGCGAGATGGCGCTGACCGCGGACCGGGTGATCGTCATCGGCCGCGGCCAGATCAAGGCCGACACCACGATGCGCGAGTTCATCGGGCAGAACGCGACCACGCACGTACGGGTCCGCTCCCCGCACATCGGCAAACTGCGGGAGCTGATGGCCGGCAAGGGCTGGCGCACCGAGGCCCTGCCCGACGACGACGGCGCGGTGGAGGTCTTCGACGTGGCCTCCGAGGCGGTCGGCGACCTGGCCGGCCAGAACGGGCTGTGGCTGCACGAGCTGGCGGTGGTCCAGCCGTCCCTGGAGGAGGCGTTCATGAGCATGACCGCGGACAGCGTCGAGTACCACGCCGGGGTGCCCGGTATGGAGCCCGGACAGATCCTGGGGCAGCCGGGACTGGGATCGGATCAGCCGGCGTGGCAGGGACAGGGCGGCGGGCCCGCTCAGCCCGCTCAGCCCGGACAGTCGGGCCAGCCGGGCCGGCCCGACAGCGGGGAGGCCCGGCGATGACCGCCACCCCCGTCGCCGCCGGCCGCCCCGGCACCGGACCCGGCCCGGCCATCGGCGGCCGCGCCGGCTTCGCCGACGTCATCTCCAGCGAGTGGATGAAGATCCGCACGGTCCGCTCCACCTTCTGGACCCTGGTCGCGCTGTTCGCAGGTTCGGCGGTCATCAGCCTCCTGATCACCCTGGCCGCCGCGAACTCCTACGCCAAGGACCTGGCCGAGGGCAAACCGGACTCGGCCGACATCGTGCTGGCCGGCCTGGCTTTCGTCGGCCAGATCGCCGCCTACGTCCTGGGCGTGATGACGATCAGCGCCGAGTACTCCACCGGCGGCATCCGCACCACCTTGACCGCCATGCCGCGCCGGGTGGAGATCCTGGTGGCCAAGGCGATCCTGCTGGCCGTGATCGTCTTCGTCATCGGCCTGGTCACCGCCTTCGTGTGCTTCTATCTCGGCAACATCCCGCTGCACGCCAAGCATGTCGGCGTCAACCTGTCCTACCCCGGTGCCACCCGCGCGATCTTCGGCAGCGCGCTCTATCTCGCCGGGCTCTCGGTGTTCGGCCTGGCCCTGGGCTTCCTGCTGCGGCACACCGCCGGTGCCATCACCATCGGCCTGGCCCTGATCTTCATCATCGGCAACCTGTTCACGCTGATCCCCGGCTCGGTCGGCCACTGGCTGTACAAAGTGATGCCGGGCAACGCCGGCGGCCAGGTCACGTCGTTCGGCGAGACGGGCCGCAACCCGGACAAGGCGTTCGCCCCGTGGACCGGGTTCACGGTGTTCCTGATCGAGGTCGTGGTGCTGCTGATCGTCGGGGCGATCCTCTTCGAGCGGCGGGACGCCTGAGCCGGTCCGAAGCTTGTCCCAAGCCAGTCCCAAGCCGGCCCGCCCGCCGGGCTCAAGCCACGCCGTAGACGGCGGCCTGGCAGCGGGTGACCGTCGGCTCGTCGATCTGGTCCAGCACCGCTTTGGCCAGATCGGCATAGGACAGCGACGCCGTCGCCTCGGGGTCGTGGACGTCGTCCCCGAGTCGGTAGCGGCCGGTCGACGGCGCGTCCGGTGCCAGCCGCGGCGGCGGCGTGAGGACGAGCCAGTCGACGCCGTCGGCCTGATCGGCCCACGCGTTCAGGCCGCGCAGCCGGGCCACGGCGAACGGCCGCAAGAACGCGGGGAACACCACCTCGTCCTGGTACAGCCGGACATCGCCGGTCCGCAGCATCGCGAACAAACCAATCTCGATCACCCGGCAACGCCGGAGTTCGGCCGCCCGGCTGAGGTTCTCGACGAGACCGACGTAGTAGTCGGCGTCGAAGTCGTCGAACGTGTCGGGCGGGGCCGTGAACGGGGTCACGGCGTTCACGACCGCCGCGACGTCCCCCGACACCCCGGAGACCACGGCCGCGACGCTGCCCGCGTCGGTGAGGTCCCCGGCGACGACCGTCATCGCCGTATCGAGCGCGTCGAGCCCCGGATGCTTGGCCGGATCGCGGACGACGCCGACCACGCGGTGGCCGCGCCGCAGCGCCTCCTCCGCGATAAGCCGGCCGGCCCGGCCCCCGGCACCGAAAATGATGATCGAACTGTTCTTGTGATCGTTGGCCATGGATCGGACGCTACCGGAATCACGCCGTCGCCAGATCGTGTGCCCCGACCCGAGGCGCGATCAGCACGGTGACCCCGGCGGCCACGGCCAGGATGGCGAAGATCAGGATGTACATGCCGTGGTTGGTGGGCCCGGCGTGGTGCAGGGCGTGGAAGACCGCACCGGTGCCGCCGGTGAGGGCGACGGCGGCGAGGCTGTCGCAGATCTGCATCGCCGAGGAATTCGTGCCCTGGCTCTCCTTCGGCGAGTAGCGGAGCAGCAGCAGGTTCAGGGTCTGGAAGACCAGGCTCATCCCGAAGCCGCCGATCACCATGCCGATCGCGACGATCACCGCCGGGGCCGGCAGGACGGCCGCCGAGCCGGTCGCCGCGATCGAGGCGATCGTCACCAGCGGACCGATCCGGACCATGGCCTCCCGCGAGAACGGCAGCCGGCCGCGGCTCGCGAGCTGCGCCGCCGCGGCCCAACTCACCGTCTGGCCGACCAGCGTCAGACCGGCGATCGTCGGGGACAGGCCGCGATCGGTCTCCAGCATCGTGGTGATGTAGTTCTCGGATCCGAAGAAGGCGGCGCCGATCACGCCGTGCATGACGATGACCGCCGGCAGGCCGCGCCCGACCCGCAGGGTCCCGCGCGGCAACAGCTTCGGGACGCTCGGCACCAACAGCGCGACACCGCCGAGCGCCAACACGATTCCCACTTTCGTGAAGTCCTGCCCCGCATACTGCAAAGCCCCGGCCCCGATCGCCGCGATGACCGCGAGCTGCACACGCCGCCAAGGCCTGCTGCCCGCCGCCGCCCCACTGTCAGGCCCCGCCCCACTGTCCGACTCCGGAGCCGCAGCACCGCCTCCCCGCATCCCCCGCAACGGCGCAGCCGTCAGCGCCACCGGCAACGGCACCAGCAGCGCCACGCCGAGGAACACCCACCGCCACGACACGTCCTCGGTCAGGATTCCGGCGACCAGCGGCCCGATCACGGAGGGCATCACCCACAGCGCGGCCATCATCGCCAGCGCCGAGGCCCGCAGCCGCTCCGGATACCCGCGGCCGAGGATGACATACAGCGACACCATCACCAGCCCGGCGCCGAACCCCTGTAACGCCCGCCCGGCGACCAGCTGCGCCATCGCGTCCGCGGTCCCGGCGACCAACAACCCGATGCCGAAAACCGCCGTGCCGCCGAGGAAGGGCAACGCCGGCCCGGCCCGGTCCGCCCGCACCCCGCTCACCACCATCCCGACCAGGCTGGCCGTGGTGAACGCGGTGAAACACAACGAGAGATACGCCGTCCCGTGCACGGCCGCGACGGCCACCGGCAGCGCCGTGAAGACCGCCAGCCCCTCGAACGCGGTCAGCAGGACCGACGACGCCAGTCCGAGCGTGATGGCCAGATACCGGGGGGAGAAAAGGGAATCCGGCTTGGACGCCGAGAACCCGCCTTCGGCTGTCGCGGCTGTGGCAGACATCACCCCAGGGTAGGCAAGGTCAAGCCTCTAAGTCGGGTCCGCGCTCCGCCGGGGCGACCACCTCGACTTCGAACCCTGCGGTGTCCGCGAGGTAGGCCGCGTAGTGCTCCGCTCCCCCGGCGTGCGGATACCTGTCGGCGAACAGCCGCTGCCAGCCGTTCGCAGGTCCTGCGGCCTGGATCCGGTCCACGGTCCCCCGATCCGGCGCGTGCACCGCCAGATGGTTCAGGCCGGGCCGCAGCCGGTCGTAGGGCAGCCCGGGGCGCACCGCCGAGGACTGTTCGACCACCAAATACGTGTCGCCTATCCGCCAGCTGCGCCCGGCGGGCCAGTTCTGGTAGAGCTCCCAACCGAGCTCGCCGAGCAGCCAACCAGGACGGCTCGACCAGTGCCAGGTCCGCCACCCAGATCTCGACGTGATGGAATCCGGTCGGCGGCACGAGCCCTCCCCGTTGGTGCGGTTTCCCCAGATGGGGCGGCTTACTAGGCCTCGGAGCGCGCTTTACTTCGCCGCCGCGGCAAGCTGGCCGCAAGCCCCGTCGATGTCCCGACCGCGGGTGTCGCGCACCGTGACCGGCACGCCCCACTCCTGGAGCCGGCGTACGAATTCGGCCTCGTCCTGCGGCCGCGACGCGGTCCACTTCGAGCCCGGCGTCGGGTTCAGCGGGATCAGGTTCACGTGCACCAGCTTGTTGCGCAGCATCCGGCCCAGCCGGTCGGCGCGCCAGGCCTGGTCGTTGATGTCCTTGATGAGCGCGTACTCGATGGAGACCCGGCGCTTGGTGACAGCCGCGTAGCGCCAGGCCGCGTCCAGGACCTCGGACACCTTCCAGCGGGTGTTCACCGGCACCAGGGTGTCGCGCAGCTCGTCGTCCGGGGCGTGCAGGGAGACGGCCAGCGTCACCGGGATGCCCTCGTTCGTCAGTTTCTCCATGGCCGGGACCAGGCCGACCGTGGAGACCGTGATGTGCCGCGCGGACAGCCCGAGGCCGTCCGGCACCGGCTCGGTCAGCCGCCGGACCGCGCCGATCACGGCCTTGTAGTTGGCCATCGGCTCGCCCATGCCCATGAACACGACGTTGGAGACCCGGCCCGGGCCGCCGGGTACCTCGCCGCGCGCCATCGTCCGGGCCCCGGCCACCACCTGCTCGACGATCTCGCCGGTGGACATGTTCCGGGTCAGACCGGCCTGGCCGGTGGCGCAGAACGGGCAGTTCATCCCGCAGCCGGCCTGCGAGGACACGCACATAGTGGTGCGGTCGCGGTAGCGCATCAGCACCGACTCGACGGTCGCGCCGTCGAACAGCCGCCACAGGGTCTTGCGGGTGGTGCCGGCGTCGGCCGTCTGCTCGCGGATCGGGGTGAGCAGCTTCGGCGTCAGGATGCCGGCCAGTTCCTCGCGCTTGGCGGCCGGGACGTCGGACCACTGGGCCGGGTCGTCGGCGAGGTGCCCGAAGTAGTGCTGGGAGACCTGGGCCGCCCGGAACCCCTGGTGACCCAGCTCGGCCAGCGCCTTCTTGCGCTCGGGCGCGCTGAGGTCGGCCAGGTGGCGCGGCGGCTTGGCCGTCCGGCGCGGCGCGCTGAAGTTCAGCTCGCCGGGACGCGGCGGCTGCGACGCGATCTCGACTTCGACGGCGGCGGCGGACGTTTCAGCGGTTTCGACAGCAGCTTGGACACGGGCTTCAGCAGACATAGTGTTACTAGTTTCCCACGGCCGCGTGACCGCTCCGCGCATCCAGATCCCCGATGGTCGCGTTCAGCCACTCCAGTTCGGTGCGACTGGTCACACGCGCGATCCGCAGCAGGCCGCGACGGAACGGATCGTCGACGTCCTCGGCGCTCAGCGGGCGGCCGTCCCGGTAGAAGAAGCTCGCCGGAGTGGTCAGGAACGCCAGGCGGCGCCGCAATACCGCGGCCTGCGCCGCCGGGTCGTCATCGAGGTGGCGCAGGAACGCCAGCAGGCAGAACCAGTGGTTCTCGTCGGTGACGAAGACTTCCGCGGGCTCGCGCAGCAGGAGTCGCACCTTCTCGCGGCCGGCGGGGGTCAGCTCCAGCATGAACCGGGGCGCGGCCCCCGATCCGGCCTCCTGCTTCTTCAGCACCAGGCCGCCGTCGACCAGGCGCTTGATCGCCGGGTAGAGCGTGCCGTCGGCGATCGGACGGACGTGGCCGGTCAGGGCGGCCAGGTGCTTGCGCAGGTCATAGCCGTACTGACGGGCCTCGAACAGAAAGCCGAGGATGGCGAACTCCAACACGGGTTGAGCATACCTCGGCGCCGAGGTATGGTCCTCGATGCCGATATACCTCGGCACCGATGTATCTCGCGAGCGAGGTACGTAGACGAGAGGGTATCCACGATGACGCTGCGCACCGCCGAAGTCCGCCCCGACGGCTCCGCGATCCGCTGGACCGAACTCCCCGGTGCCAACCCGCCCCGCGTCTACCTCCACGGCCTCGGCGGCAGCTCGACGCACTGCTTCGCCGAGGTCGCCACCAGCGACGACCTGCGCGGCCGGCGCTCCCTATTACTGGACCTGCTCGGTTACGGCATCAGCGATCGCCCTGAAGACGTCGACTACACGGTCGAGGACCACGCCGACTGGGTCGCCGCCGCATTACGCACCGCCGGAGTGTCCGGCGCCCAGGTGCTCGCCCACAGCATGGGCGGCTCCATCGCGACCGTCCTCGCCCTCAGACACCCAGACCTGGTAGCGAGCCTGGTCCTGATCGACTCGAACCTCGACCCGGCGCCGGAGATACCGCAGCCCGGTTCCTCACAGATCGCGCGGTACGGCGAAACGGTGTTCCTGCATGGGGGCGGCTATGAGGAGACTCTGCAACGAGTGAACCCGGGGTGGCGCGCGACGATGCGGCTGGCCGGTCCGATGGCGCTGTACCGCAGCGCGGCCAGCCTGGCGCGGTTCGAGGGACGCGCGGTGCTGAAGTCCCTCGACGTCCCGCGGACCTACCTCTATCCAGCCTCTGACGGCCCATTAAAGGGTGCGGACGAACTGATCGCCGCCGGGGTCCGGGTCGTGGCCTTGCCGGATTGCGGGCACAACATCACATTGGACAATCCGACCGGCTTTGTGGAGGCCGTTCTCGCGGCCGAGGCGGCTGCTGCGGCAGAGTCTGCGGGCGCTCCTGTAGGCGCTTCTACAGACGCTTCTACAGGTCCTTCCGCGGGCGCCGGGGCGCTCGCTGCTTAACTAAATTCAGCTCTAATAGCGCAAACAGCCCTGTGCGATTTCCCTATAGGGACATCGCGCAGGGCCTCTATCTGTGCTCTATCTGTGCTCTGACTTCCAGCGTCCTACTTCCAGCGTCCTACTTCCCGCGTCCTACTTCCAGCCGAGGAACAGACTCAGCAGCAGCCACGCCACCGGCACCGTGGCCAGCATCGAGTCCAGCCGGTCCATGATGCCGCCGTGCCCGGGCAGCAGGTTGCCCATGTCCTTGATGCCGAGGTCGCGTTTGATCACCGACTCGATCAGGTCGCCGAGCGTGGCCGCGGCCACCCCGGCCAGGCCGAGCAGCACGCCCTGCCAGACCTTGCCGTGCAGCAGCTCGGTGATGACCACGGCGCCGACCGCGGCGGTCACGATCAGCGAGCCGACCAGGCCCTCCCAGGTCTTGCCGGGCGAGATCTTCGGCGCCAGCTTGTGCTTGCCGAAGAAGACGCCGGTCGCGTAGCCGCCGGTGTCGTTGGCGATCGGCAGGGTCAGGAACAGGATCACCCGCTTGTAGCCGTTCTCCTGGGCCAGCATCAGGACCGCGAAGGAGGCCAGCATCGGGACGTAGACCAGGGTGAACAGGCCCGCGGTGGCGTCGCGCAGGAAGCCGTCCGCGCCTTCGGCCATCCGCCAGACCAGCACCGCCAGCGCGGTCATCGCCAGGACCGCGACCATCGCGGTCGGGCCGCCGAACCAGGAGCCGATGATCATGCCCAGGCCGCCGAGGGCGATCGGCGGCCACGGGACGCGCACGTCCCGGGTGGCCATCGCCTGCGCCAGCTCGCGGACGCCTATCACCACGGCGATCGCGACCACCACCGCGAACCCGCCGCGGACGAACAGCGAGCCGAGGAGCACCGCGCCCAGGCCGACGCCCACGCCGAGGGCGGCCGGGAGGTTGCGGCCGGCGCGGCCGGCCGGCTTGCTGGGGGCGTTGCCGGCACTTCCGCTGCCGGCGTTCCCGGCGCTTCCGGCGTTGCCGCCGCCCGCGCCTCGGGGGCCGGAACCGGAGTGGCCGGCGCCGCCGTTGCCGCCACCGGCACCGTTGCCCGGACCGGGACCGCCAGGTCCGCCAGGTCCGCCAGGTCCGCCAGGTCCGCCAGGTCCGGGACCGCCCGGACCCGGACCGCCGGAGCCGCGCGCGCCAGAGCGTCCGCCGCCTCCGCCGCCCGGCCCGTCGCCGGGGGCCTGCGCCTCACCGCGCCTGGTCTGCGTGGATGCCATGGCCCGCACCATCCCCTACTCGCCCCTCGTGAACTCCGCCGTCCTCCCCGCGTGAACTCGGTGAGAAAACGTGACGGACCGGCAGCGATCATATCCGCCGGTCCGTGCTCTGCCGTCGTCGGTGTCCTGCCTGCCGCGCGGGCCGGGCCCGAAGGCCTCAGACCTCCAGCAGCTCGGATTCCTTGTGCTTGAGCAGTTCGTCGATCTGCGCGGTGTGCTTCTGCGTCAGGTCGTCCAGCTGCTTCTCGGCGCGGCGCACGTCGTCCTCGCCGGCGTTGCCGTCCTTGGACAGCTTGTCCAAGCTCTCCTTGGCGTGCCGGCGGATGCTGCGGATCGAGATCTTGGCGTCCTCACCCTTGGTCTTGGCGACCTTGATGTACGCCTTGCGGCGCTCCTCGGTCAGCTGCGGGAACACCACCCGGATCACCACGCCGTCCGAGGACGGGTTCACGCCCAGGTCGCTGTCCCGGATCGAGCGCTCGATCGCGCCCAGCGCGGTCTTGTCATACGGCGAGATGACCACCATGCGCGCGTCCTGGACCTGGAACGAGGCCATCTGACTCAGCGGCGTCGGCGTGCCGTAGTAGTCAGCGGTCAGCTTGCTGAACATCGCCGGGTTGGCGCGGCCGGTTCGGACCCCCGACAGATCCTCCTTGGCGACCTCGACGGCCTTGTCCATCTTCTCCTCTGCCTCGAGGAGGGTCTCATCGATCACTTGGGGGCTCCCTAGAAGTCTTCGCGCTCTGCTGTGTCCACGACAAAGCTCAAGCGCAGCTTAGTGCGTTCGCGGCGGGTCGCACCGGCACGATGCGCAAGCCGATCAGTGCGCCGGGCCGATGACGGTCCCCAGCTTCTCGCCGCGGATCGCGCGGGCGATGTTGCCCGGCTGCAGGCCGAACACCACGATCGGCATGCCGTTGTCGCGGCACAGGGACACCGAGGTGGCGTCCGCGATCTTCAGGTTGCGGGCCAGGAACTCGTCGTAGGACAGCGTGTCGTACTTGACCGCGTCCGGGTTCTTGTTCGGGTCGGAGTCGTACACGCCGTCCGTGCCCTGCTTGGCCATCAGGATGCTCTCGGCGTGGATCTCCAGCGCGCGCTGCGCGGCGGTGGTGTCCGTGGAGAAGAAGGGCATGCCGGCGCCGGCCCCGAAGATCACCACGCGGCCCTTCTCCAGGTGCCGGATCGCGCGCCGCGGGATGTAGGGCTCGGCGACCTGGCTCATGGTGATCGCGCTCTGCACCCGGGTGGGAATGCCGACCTTCTCCAGGAAGTCCTGAAGGGCCAGGCAGTTCATCACCGTGCCGAGCATCCCCATGTAGTCGCCGCGGGAGCGGTCCATCCCGTGCTGGGACAGCTCGGCGCCGCGGAAGAAGTTGCCGCCGCCGACCACTACCGCGACCTCGACCCCGCCTTCGGCGACGACGTCCGCGATCTCCCGGGCGATGCTCTTGACGACCTCGGGGTCCACCCCGATCTGCCCGCCGCCGAACACCTCGCCGGAGAGCTTGAGCAGAACCCTGCGGTTCTTCTCAGTACGCGAAGGAACCGCCGCCGTGTCGGTTTCCTTATTGGTTTCCTTCACAGCAGCGGCTCCTTCGACGTAGCTATACGGTGCTCTTTAGTTTTTCAGATCTCGTCAGCTACCGACGCGGAAGCGCGCGAAACGCTTAAGCGAAACGCCGGCCTCGTCGAGAATCTTCTTGACCGTCTTCTTCGGGTCCTTGGCGAACGCCTGCTCGAGCACGACGTTCTCCTTGAAGAAGCCGTTCACCCGGCCCTCGATGATCTTCGGCAGCGCGGCCTCCGGCTTGCCCTCCTCGCGGGAGGTCTCCTCGGCCAGGCGCCGCTCGTTCTCCACGACGTCGGCCGGGACCTCATCGCGGGTCAGGTAGGACGGGGAGAACGCGGCGATGTGCTGCGCGATGTCCTTGGCGACCTCGGCGTTCTCCTTGTCCAGCTCGACGAGCACGCCGATCTGGGCCGGGATGTCCGGGGAGGTCTTGTGCAGGTAGGAGGCGACGTAGCCGTCGTGGAACTGCGCGAAACGGCGCAGCTCGATCTTCTCGCCCAGGGTGGCGTTGGCCTCGTCCAGGTAGCTCTGCACTGTCTTGCCGGGCTCGAGGTCGCCGGCCAGCAGCCCGGCGACGTCGGCCGGCTTGGCGTTCACCACGTGCGCCAGCACGGTGGCCGCGACGGTCTGGAACGCCTCGCCCTTGGCGACGAAGTCGGTCTCGCAGTTGAGCTCGATCAGGGTGCCGGACACGCCGTCGACGGCCGAGGTGACCAGGCCGTTGGAGGCCGAGCGGCCCTCACGCTTGGTGACGCCCTTCAGACCCTTGACCCGCAGGAAGTCGACAGCCTTGTCGAGGTCGCCGTCGGTCTCCTCCAGCGCCTTCTTGCAGTCCATCATGCCGGCCGCCGTCAGCTCGCGGAGCTTCTTGACGTCAGCGGCGGTGTAGTTCGCCATTGTTAGTCGTCCTTAAGGAGTGGATCGGCGAGGATCGGTTTGCGATGCGCCGGACGGGGTCACCGTCCGGCGCACCACGGAAATCAACCGGTCGGACCGGCTACTCAGGCCTGCTCGCCCTCGGTGGCCGCAGCGGCCTCCGCGGCGGGAGCGGCTTCGGCAGCGGCCTCAGCAGCCGGAGCCTCGACAACCGCGGTCTCGACAACGGCGGTCTCGACAGCCGGAGTCTCGACAACGGCGGTCTCGACAGCCGCAGCCTCGACGGCCGGCGTGGCAGCCGGGGTCTCGACAGCCGGCGCGGCGGCCGGGGCCTCGGCGGCAGCGTCGACGGCGGGCGGGGTCGCGGCGTCAGCGGCCTTGGCGTCGTCCACGGCCAGCAGGTCGCGCTCCCAGTCGGCCAGCGGCTCGTCGACGGCCACGGCACCGGCCGCCTCGCCCTCGGCGGCCTTGCTGCCGGCCCGGGACATCAGACCGTCGGCGACGGCGTCGGCGACCACGCGGGTCAGCAGCGCGACCGAGCGGATCGCGTCGTCGTTACCCGGGATCTTGTAGTCGACCTCGTCCGGGTCACAGTTGGTGTCCAGGATCGCCACGACCGGAATACGCAGCTTGCGAGCCTCGCCGACGGCGATGTGCTCCTTCTTGGTGTCGACGATCCACACCGCGGACGGAACGCGGGACATGTCCCGGATACCGCCCAGCGTGCGCTCCAGCTTCTCCTTCTCGCGACGCTGGACGAGCAGCTCCTTCTTGGTCATACCGGAGCCCGCGACGTCGTCGAAGTCGATCTCCTCCAGCTCACGCAGCCGCTGGATCCGCTTGTAGACGGTGCTGAAGTTGGTCAGCATCCCGCCCAGCCAGCGGTGGTTCACGTACGGCATGCCCACACGGGTCGCCTGCTCGGCGATCGCTTCCTGGGCCTGCTTCTTGGTCCCGATGAACATCACCGTGCCGCCGTGGGCGACAGTCTGCTTCACGAACTCGTAGGCGCGGTCGATGTACGACAGCGACTGCTGCAGGTCGATGATGTAGATGCTGTTGCGCTCCGTAAGGATGAAGCGCTTCATCTTCGGGTTCCACCGCCGGGTCTGGTGCCCGAAGTGCACGCCGCTCTCCAGGAGCTGGCGCATCGTGACGACGGCCATGCCGTGTCCTCCTTGATCGGTTCTCGGTTGTCCCTAGTGACCGGCGCTCCACACCGAGCGGGTCGAGGACCCGTCGCTGAGCAGACCCGCGACGCTGTACCGCTCACCACGCTTGCGCTGGGAGGGCGGACCGAGGCGCCTCGGGGCCGTCTGGCCTTGCGGTTGGACGGCTGCCGGACACGCGAAGTCAGCCAGAGGGGACTCCGGCTGCTAGCAAGAGTCTACCGGGCCGCGGGGAAGAGTTTTCCCACGCGACCCGGAGCCGAGCGGACACGGTGCGTTTATGCACGCCGGTGGGGCTGGCGGGGCTGGCGGGCTTGGCGGGGCCCCTGGGCGACTACGCCGGCGCGGTGATCGTGAGCGCCTGACTGTAGACCGTCAGCGGATCGGCACTAGAGACACTGATCGCATAGTCCGTCCCCGGCGGCACATCCGGCACCTCGATCGTCACCCTCTTCTTAGCCGGATCCACACCACTGGCCACCACGAAGAAGTCCAACTGCCCGAAACTCGGCCCGGACTGATCCGCCGTCTGCCGCACCAAAGCCACATCCAGCGGCTGCCTGACATCACCACGCAAGTTCCAGGTGACATCGACCTCCTCACCCGGCGACCACACCGCATCATCCCCGGGACACGTGATCTCCAGCCGATCAGCATTCGGAAACGCCGGCGAGTCGGAGTGCATCAGCACCTCATCGACCTTGGCGTCCAACTTCCCCAACCTCTTGCCCAGGCCCATACCCAGCCTCATCTCTAGCGCGACAGGACGACTCCCCGCCCACTACCGACGCTAGGCGGGCTCGTCCGATACCACTCGCCGGAATCGCGCCTTGCGAGGCCGCGCCTACCTCACACCCCACACCGGCAACAACCGCACCACCGCCCGCTCCAGAAGCGCGGAGGGATTCAGATAGCGAGCGGCATGCCCAAACCCCCGAACCAGACCCCAGTGAAGGCAAGTACGCGGCGCACAGTGGTTGATCGGCGAGTCAACAAGGTGCCCGATGAGCTGCCCCGCCCGCACCCGATCACCAACCTTCACCACAGGATCGACAGGCTCGTAGGTAGTACGCAACGCGTCACGACCGGGGCCACTGTGATCGATGGCCACAACCGGGCGACCGAAGAGCGAGCCGGCATAACTGACGACCCCCTGCCCCGCAGCCAGCACCTCCTGCCCAGGACCACCAAGAAGATCCACACCCCGGTGCCCAGCCTGCCAGCGCTTCACAGGCGGCTGGAATGGATGGACAACCACGGGGTGGCGCGCCCCGGGCGGCGCAGCGAGCGGCCAAGTCCAGGTCCAAGCCGGCCCGCCATCGGGCTCGCCGGGCCGAGAGGACCCGGAGTCCGCAGCCAGGCGGTGCTGTGTCCGCATCGCACCAGCCACAGGCACCGCATGGAGCCGACGCGGACCAGTGTGCGCCAGGGCCGACAGCGCTAAGAACAGTGCGGTAGCAACGGCGGCGAGCGCCAGGGTTCTGCGGAGGCGCATGTGGTCAGGATGAGAGCCGAGGCCGGATCCTGTCACGGACTCATACGGCATTCGAGTTATTCGTCCGCTTGTTAGAACATTGGCATTCCCGCAGACCACGCCCGGCACATCGCCTGCGCCCCACTCAGCTCGCACTCGTCACACGCCGCCGCGTGTTCCCACCAGGCTGCGGCGCTGCGACAACTCACTGCGACGCCGCCTGTGCCCCGCTCAGCTCGCAGCCGTCGCACACCGCCACGCCGTCCCAGCAGGCTGCGGCGCTCCGGCAGCTCACTGCTCACTGCGACATCGCTGGTGCCCCGCTCAGCTCGCAGCCGTCGCACACCGCCACGCCGTCCCACCAGGCCGCGGCGCTCCGGCAGCTCACTGCTCACTGCGACATCGCTGGTGCCCCGCTCAGCCCACAGCCGTCGCACACCGCCACGCCCTCCCACCAGGCCGCGGCGCTGCGAAAACTCATTGTGCCGCCGCTGCTGCCCCACTCAGCTCGCACTCGTCACACGCCGCCGCGTATTCCCGCCAGGCTGCGGGCGAGTCTGACCGGCCTGCGCGTTCATCGCCTGCGTGTGCCGGCGTGCCGAACCCAGCCCGCCGAACAGCACCATCGCCACAGCCGTTTCCGTGACCTCCGCCGGATCGGCCCCGAGGCTGATCCGCTTGGCCGCCGCGTCGACCATCCCCTGAACCAGCGCCGCGGCCAGCCTCGGCTCAGGGTGCCCCAGCGCACGCAGCACGCCGATGCCCAGGTCGAGCAGCCAGCCGTGGGCCGCGCGGATGCGATCGCGCGCGTCGCCGTCGAGTTCCTGGCCGGACAGCGCCAACAGCGCCCGGTGCCCCGGCTCGGAGACCAGGCCCAACTGGCGCCGCACATACGCGGCAAGCTGCCGTTCGGCCGTGCTCTCCGCCGCCATCGCCGCCCGCACCTCGCCGATCCAGGCCGGGAACTCGTGCGCGACCAGGGCCTCGATCACATCGGCCCGCGACTTGAAGTACTCGTACACGCTCGAACGCGCCAACCCGGTCGCCCGAGCCAGCGCCGGGAAAGTCAGCGCGGTGACCCCGCCCTCGGCCACCAGCTCGCGGGCAGCCTCCAGCAGGGCCCGGCGCTGCATCTCCCGGTGCTCGACGACGGTGGCGGCACGGATCCTCGGCATGCGAACTAAGGTGCCGCCTCCACACACCTGTACACAAGCCGACGCTGAGGATCCGTCCGCACAAGGTCCTACTCGGGCGCCTATTCCTTCGCGGACAGCTTCCCGCGCAACGTCAGCACGGCCTTGGTGTGGATCTGGCACACCCGGCTCTCACTGACCCCGAGCACTTCCCCGATCTGCGCAAGCGTCATCTCCTCGAAGTAGTAGAGGGTGACGACGGTCTTGTCCCGATCCGGCAGCGAGTTCACCGCCCGCGCCAACAAAGCCCGCGTCTCCTGCACCTCAAAGAGCGCGACAGGATCGGGCGCGTCACCGTCCTCCAGCGTCTCCATGAGCGGAATCCGGTCCCCGGACTGCGTCGGCAACGCCAGCAACTCATCAAGCGCGGCCACGTTCACCAACGACAGCTTGCTGAAGATCTGCCGCAGCTCCCCCAACCCGATCCCAAGTTCACGGGCAATCTCCGACTCACTGGGCGTCCGCCCGAACTCCTGCTCCAACCGCACCGAAGCCTGCTCGATCTCCCGAGCCTTCTGCCGCAACGACCGCGGAATCCAATCCAACGCCCGCAACTCATCAATGATGGCGCCCCGAATACGCGCGATCGCATACGTCTCGAACTTCACATGCCGGTGCGGCTCAAAGCGCTCGATCGCATCAATAAGCCCAAAAATGCCCGACGAAACGAAGTCCGCAGAGTCCAACGCCCCAGGCAACCCAACCCGAACTCGGCCGGCAACATACTTGACGAGCGGCGAGTAGTGGAGGATCAGCCGCTCACGCAGCGCCGGATCACCAGTGCGCTTGAAGTCGTCCCAGAGCATGTCGAGCGCAGTGTCGGGCGCGGGCTTTTCGGTGGGGCGAGCTGCCGGTTCCGGCGTGGGCGTGGCCGCGCCAGCGCTCGCCTCACTGACGGCAGCGGCGCTCGGCTCGGCGGCGGCGCTCGGCTCGGTGCTGGCTGTGGCGCTCGGCTCGGTGGCAGCAACGGCGCTCGGCTCGGTGCTAGTTGTGGCGCTCGGCTCGCTAGCGGCGCTGGCACTCGGCTCGGTGCCAGCAGTAGCTCTCGGCCCGCTGGCGGCAGCGGCGCTCGGCTCGGTGCTGGCTGTGGCACTCGGCGCGGTGGCGGCAGCAGCGCTGGCCTCCGTGCCGGCAGTGGTGCTCGACTCGGTAGCAGCGGCGGACTCGACGATTGCGTCAGCCTGCAACTCGCCGCCAGACGCGGCATCGGCTACAGCCGCGGATGAAGCAGTAGCAGCGGCGCGCGTGGCGTTAGCCGTGGCAACCGTCGGCGTGTTCTTGGGCGCGGCAAGGCTCTGTCCGTCGGCGGCAGCACCCTCACCCGCGGGCTCGCCCCCGCTGTTTCGCCTGGCGGCGCGCTCGCCGCGGTTCCCATCGCTCGGCTGCGGCACCGTGATGCCCCGGGGCGCGTCGTCGTCACCTGCGACGTGAGCGGTGCGGGTGCGCGCGTTGGCGGCGGCAGGGCTCACGGCCGGGGAGGCGGCATTGTTGGCATCGCGCGCGGGAGTGCGGTCGGCCGGCACGTGGCCGGCCCCCCGGGGGCGCGGGGCAGCCGCGACCTGCGACGCCGCGTCAGCGGTCGGGACCGCTGCTTGCTGCGCCTGGTCGAGGACGCTGTCCTCACGCCCGCGGGTGGGACTGGGCATACCGTGCCTTGATCCGCTCTGCCGTCACATGGGTGTAGATCTGGGTTGTTGCGAGCGTAGCGTGACCGAGGAGCTCTTGAACGTCACGAAGATCCGCGCCCCCCTCGATCAGGTGAGTCGCGGCGGTGTGGCGGAAACCGTGGGGGCCGGTGTCCGGGGTGTTGGGGGTCGCGCGCAGGCGGGCGTGGACGAGTCGGCGGACTACCGCGGGGT
>NZ_JAAFZA010000083.1 GCF_015356865.1 Catenulispora pinisilvae | reverse complement strand
GCGCCCCAGGCACCGCCCGCCCCACGAAATCCGGCTCCCGGAAGCGCAGCAGTCCGGCGGCCTTGGCCTCCTCGATCGAGTCCACCACCCGCGCGGACGTGAACCCGTCGCCATACGGGCACGCCAATGCGTCCACCCGCTTCAGCTCCGCCAGCTGCCCGAATCGCGCGACCGCCGCCAGCGCGGCATCCCCGTCCAGCCCGACCAGCTCCGAGGAGCCGGCGGCGACGCCCTCCCAGCGCGGGGTGGAGCGTCGCAGCACCACCACCGGCACGCCGAACCACGCCGCCTCCTCCTGCAGGCCCCCGGAGTCCGTCACCACCACGCGCGTGGCGGCCAGCGCGGTCAGCATCTCGCGGTAGGGGAGCGGGGCGACCAGGTCGATGCCCGCGTCCGTCAGCGTGTCGAGCAGGCCGGCGGCGGTGAGGCGGTCGCGCGTGCGCGGGTGGGCGGGGAACAGGACCGGGCCGAAGGCGGCGTCGGAGGCGGCCAGGCCCGCCAGGCGCACCAGCAGCTCCACCAACGTCGCCAGGCGTTCCGGCGAGTCGACCGTCGACGCGCGGTGCGCCGTGACCAGCACCCCGGCCCGCGACTCCACCGGCACGCGCCCGACGCGCGATTCGCGCACCACGTCCACCACCGTGTTGCCGACTACGCGGACCCGCGCCGCGTCCACGCCCTCCGCGGCCAGGAAGCGGGCGGCCAGGGCGGTCGGCGCCAGGTGCAGCGAGGCCGTGGCCGCCGCGATCCGGCGGTTGACCTCCTCCATCGACGTCTCGTTGAACGACCGCAGCCCCGCCTCCAGGTGCACCACCGGAACGCACGCCCGCCGCGCCGCCAGGCAGAACACCGGCACCGTCATCGTGTCGCCCATCAGCAGCACCGCGTCGGGGGTGGACATCGTCACCTCCTCCACCGCATGCTCCAGCAGCGCGCCGAGGGTCGCGGCCGGGTCTGACGGGAGCAGCCAGCGTGAATCAGGCCCCATATCCAGCGAGCGCAGGAACTCCTCGCCCAGTGCCGGGTCGTGGTGCTGCCCGGTGAACACCAGGCGCGTGGGCCAGCCGCGTTGCCGCAGCTCACGCACCACCGGCGCCAGCTTCACGATCTCCGGCCTGGTCCCGAACGGAATCGTGAGTCTCATCCCTGGAACACCTCACAGAACAGCCGCGACATCCGCACACCGGGTCGATACCCGAGACGGGAGCTGCGGATCGGCAGACCCCTGACACCCCGCAGGTATTCGCCGACCAGATCGGCGCCGGCGGCCAGGGACAGCGGCAGCCCGCCGGAGAAGCGCGGGTTGCACTCGACGAACACCACCTGGTCCTCGTCGGTCACGAACCCCTGTACGCACGCCACCCCGCGCAGCCCGACGGCGTCCAGCACCGCCGCGACCCCCGTCAGTACCCTGTCGTCGGCGAACGTCTCGCCCTTCGTCGAGATGCCGCCCCGGGTCTCCAACCGCCAGCGCGGCACGCCGCCGGCGAACAGCCCCTGCCGGTCCACCAACGCGTCCACGGTGAACTCCCGCCCCGAAAGCCGGGTCTGCACGATCGGGTCCTCGACCCTTCGCAGTGCCCACCCGACCTCGTCGGGACTGTCGCACGGGTACACGTCCCGCGACCCCCGCCCGAACCGGGGCTTCACGATCCAGGGTCCTGATACATCGGACGCGACGATCCCGGACGCGACGAGCCCGGTCGCGGGCGTCGCGATCCCGGCCTCGGTCAGGACCTTCGCGAAGACCGCCTTGTCACAACACTGATCCACCGCCGCTCGTGACGGAACCCATACCGCGATCCCTTCGCCGGCAAGGTCTTCAGCGCGTGTCCCGAGCTCTAGAAGCTCCTCGGCGACGGTCGAGACAATGGCATCAGCACCCTGGGAGACAGCGATCTCGCACAATGCGTCCACGAACTTGGGATCGCGGGCCGGCGGCACCACTCCCGACGCGCTCCCCAACGTCAGCCCCGCAGCGGAAGCGTCACAATCCACTGCGATCGTCCGGGTGCCAGCACGTAACAACGCGTTGAGGACCGAAACGCCGGCGGGTCCGCCGGCGCCGGTGACCAGAACCGAGTCCGTCATCTCACTCCTCCCACCAGCCGGTCGACGTCAATGAGGGAGAGACCACGGTCCGAACCGATGCCGAAGCCTCGCCTTCGAGTGCCGACCCGGCGGGCATCTCCAACCGCCCCCACAACAACTCCTGCTTGGCCCACACCCGCAGCCGCACCAAGGCGACCGTGCACGCCGGCTCCCACCGATGCCGCATCACCGTCTGCGCCAACGCCTGTCGCACCCAGATGTCCTCCTCGGCCTCGGCGATCTCCAACAGCAGCCGGGCGTTGCGCCCCACCCCGTTCTCGCCGGCGGTCTGCACCGCCGCGACCCGCGCGGCCGGATCGGCGTCGACGAGTGCGACCCGCAGCTGCCGGCGCACGCCGATCCTGGTCAGAACACCGCGCACGGCGGCGACGGCCACCAACGACCCGCCGACCGCCAACGCCACCGGTTCAGGACTCATCACGCACTCCGTCCGGGCTCGATTCACCAACAGAAGCACCAACAGAAGCATCAACAGGAACAGGACCGGCAAGACAGAGGTCGTCCAAAGCCACTCCGTCGCGCGGCAGCAGCACCCACAGCATCAAAACGAACCCTCCGAGTGTGTAAGCGAAAGCGAACAGCGACCCGACCCAGTCGTGGAACAGCACCAGCGCCGAGGGGCCGGTCAGCAGCCCGACGCCGATCGAGGCGGCGATCCGCGCGATGTTCCCGAGGAACACCACGGTCACCGCCGCGGCCAGCGCGAGCGCCAGCCGCCCTCGGGCTCCCGTGGGTCGCAGCACGGCGAGCCCGCCCAGGGCCAGCAACGAAGCCAGCGACGAGCACGCCGGCGTCAGGATCGCGGCGAAGGAGCCCCGTGAGTGCGCGTCCACAATGATCGAAGCCTGATAACCCCGCGTCACGCCGCCGATCCCGAGCGCGTGGAAGACGTCCACGGTCGCGGCCGTCTCCACGCCCCGCATCCACTGCTGCAACAGCACGAAACCGCCGACGGTCCCGACCAGGAGCAGCCCGATGCGGGCGAACACCCGCCACGGCTCCGGTCTCATGACGTCACCTGCCGTCCCGGGCCCGGACCCGGACCTGATCCCGGACCTGGCCCAGGCCCCGGACCCGGCCCAGACGGCGCCGCCGACCGATCCGTGCGCACCCACGTATAGGCGGACCCTGACATCCCGTCGAACCAAGCCTTCGCACACAGCACCGCCGACACCAGGAACATCGGCAGGAACCACACCAAGGCCAGCACGTCCGCCCGCCGGGTCCGGGCCAGCAGCATCCCGCCGCCGATCTCCAGCAATGGCCCGAGGAACAGCAGCGTCCACAACACGAAACCGCCCGGCACCGACGCCGCCGGAACGAGCCCGGCGGCCGACAGCACCAGCAGCCCCAGCGCCAGCAACGAAGCCACCGGCACGTGGTAGATCAGCAGGAACATCACCGTCTCGATACGTTCGAGCACTGACAGGTGCGAAGCCCGCCACACGTGCCGCAAGTAGTCCCGGCACACCTGCTGGTGCCCGCGAGCCCACCGATACCGCTGCTTCCAGAACCGCTGCACCGTCGTGACGCCCTCCTCGTCGTCGACGGCGCCCGGCTCGTAGCGCACATGCAGCCCGGCCAGCAGCAGCCGCAGCGTCACGTCCGTGTCCTCGGTGACGCTGTGCACGTTCCAGCCGCCCAGATCCCGCAGCGCCGACAGCCGGATCGCGCAGTTCGCGCCGCCGTACGCCGGGAGCCCGAACACTGACTGCCGCCCGAACTCGTTGACCAGGTAGCCGGCCAGGTAGTCGACGGTGATCAGCCGGGTCAGCGGCGCGTCGGCGGCGTTGCGGATCCGGCACCGGCCCTGCACGGCGCCGACGCTCGGGTCCTCGAAGTGCCGTACCAGCAACGCCAGGCTGTCGGCGTGCGGCCGGTGGTCGGCGTCGAAGACCACGACGATCTCGCCGGTGAGCCGGGGCAGCGCGTAGTTCAGTGCGGCGGATTTGCCCGCCGGTCCGGAGCCCGCGGGACGATGTAGGGCCAACAGCCGCGGCTCGGCGGCGGCGCGCCGGTCCAGGATCTCGCCGGTCCCGTCATCGGAGCCGTCGTCGACGATGACGATCTGGAGCAGCTCAGCCGGGTAGTCCAGGGCCAGCAACCCGGTGGCGAGCCGGTCGACGACGAACTGCTCGTTCTTGCACGACACCAGCACCGACACCGCGGGCCGGTACCCGGTCAGACCGGCGATGGTGAGCGAGTCGGCCTTCGCGGCGGCGATCGAATCAGGATCCGCATGTCTCAGGGCTGAGACCGCGAAAGCGGTGTGCCGGAGGAAGAAGCACAAGAAGACGCCGTCGAGGATGTAGACGACGGCGGCTGTCAGATCCGCGGTACCCAGCACTGACCACAGCACGAGCACCGCGCCGACTATGCACGCGGGTCTCGGCCATCCGGCGGGAAGCCGGATGGCCGAGACGTGACGATGGCTTGCGCCGCTCACCGGCGCCCCGAAGGTGCGTATTCGACATCCGTGACGGTGCGATCAGCGCCCGGCGCGACCCGCGGGAGCCCGCTCAGATCCCAAGCGAAGCGCTCGGTCTCGAACCCCTCGGCGTGCCGCAGCCGCGCCTGGAAGCCGCGGAAGCGCGCCTGCGCCGCCACCGCGTCCAGATCCACCATCTGGTTCTGCAAGACCTGCGACACGTGCGCCCGCAAGGCTTTCAGCTTCCCGGTCAGGTGCTCCGCGGCGTCCACGAACACCGTCGGGGCGAACCCGAGCGACGACGGCGTCTCGTACATCAGGATCCTGCTGACGTGCCGCCCGGCGGCGAGCGTGGCCACGGCCGCCGACCGGTGGTCCTGGTGGCTGTCGCGCGGCGAATGGGTGTAGACGACGTCGGCGCCGGTGGCCCGGATCGCCTCCTCGACCGCTGCCACGGCGGCCCGTCCCTCCGGCACCGCGCCGTCCTCGAAGCCGCCCCAGAACAGCTCGGCCCCGAGGATGGACGCGGCGATCTCCTGCTCCGACACCCGCGACGACTGGCCCTGCGGCCCGTGCTCACCGCCGGTGAGCACGAGCAGCCCGACGTCGTCGCCGCGGGCGCGGTGGGCCAGCAGCGCCGCCCCGCACCCGAGTTCCACGTCGTCCGGGTGCGCCCCGACGGCGAGCACCTTCACGCGGCGGTCCCGTCGCCGGCCGCGCCCCGGCCCGAGCGCCGCTTGCGGAACTGGTAGCCGGTGAACAGCACGCCGAGCACGCCGGTGAGCACCACGCCGCCGACCGCGCCGACCGGCATGCTGGTCCCGCCGGTGATCGAGCAGCGGGACTGCGCGAGGTAGATGTCGCCGCCGCCCAGCGACTTCAGGCCGGGCAGCAGGTGGATGTGCACGCCGTTCACGGTGATGCCCGGTGAACCGCTGCTGCCGGACGGGATCTGCTCGTTGAGTACGACCTCTGCGATACCGGCGACGTCGATGTGCGTGTTCGGCCCCGGGTCAGCGGCCACGGTCTGTCCGGCGATCACCAGATGCGCCAGATCGGTGCTCGCCGAGGCTCCGGATTCCGTCGCAGAGCACTGCGTACGGATCACGTTCTCCTGGACGTGCAGCGCGGTGGCGTCGCCGTAGTCGCCGATCAGGCCCGCCACGCGCAGCCCCTGCACGTCGGCGGTGCTGTGCACGGTGCCGCCCGGCGGCGTGCCGACCGTGCTGGAGTCCAGCACGCCCAGCGACACCAGGTCGCCGATGCCGACGTTCACCACGTGCCCGGTGAGCGGGTTCGCGCTCCCGCCCGGCGACGGCAGCCTCACCGAGGGGTTCGCCGGGACGTGCAGGTTGATGCCGGCCACGCTGACGTCAGCGGCCACGCCGAACGCGCCGCCGGAGACCGCCGCCGGCGCGGCTTGGGCGGCCGTGGTGCCGCCCAGGCACAAGGCCAGGCCCGCCGCGCACACGACCGTGCCCGCCGCGGCGAACCCCCAACCCCGGGGGGTCAGACCTCGTTGCTGTGCCCTCATAGTCGGGTGTGCTCCTCATCTCATGACTGGTCATGACTCGAACGTGGGGAAGCTTGTGAGAGATGGGCCGAACGCATGTGGTGACGGCCTGCTCACCCGTAGTCTCTTCTCTCGGCGCGGGAATGGGATCGTGCAGGCGCCGTCACTTCGGACTCATGCATCCGGAGTACCGACGACTCAGGGGCAGGGGGCGCGGGGCATGGCCGACGGGACGATCGTGGTCTGCGACGCACTGCGCGCGGTGGCCGAGTCGCTCGCCGCGTACTTGGAACGGGACGGGCTCGTGGTGGTCGCGACCGTGTCCGAGGCCGAGGAACTGCTCGACGCGGTCGCGGTGCATCAGCCGGCGCTGGTGCTGCTGGACGTCACGGTGTCCCGGCGCTATCCGGGACGACTGGTCGCGGCGTTGGCGAGGACCGGCGAGGTCAAGGTTCTGATGCTGGGGCCGGTGACGGCATCTGACGACGCGGTGCACGCCTTGCGGGACGGCGTCCAGGGCTGGGTTCCGGACCGTGCCTCGGGCGTGGAGATGGCCGACGCGGTGTGTGCGGTGCTGCGTGGCGAGTTCCGGATGCCGCCGGAGTTGGTGGTCGGCGCTTTACGCAGCACCGCCGGGGCTGATCCGGCTGGCGCTGCGGCAGCGCAACGGAGCGGAGGGCGGGGGAGTACGGCTACTGACGCACGTATCGCAGCCCTCGGCGATCGCGAGCGGGCGGTGCTCGAATGCCTCGTCGAGGGACTGGATCGGCGCGGCATCGCGGTGCGGTTGCAGATTTCTGAGAACACCGTCAAAACCCATATCGGACGGATCCTGGGCAAGTTGGGCGCGCACAGCAGGTTGGAGGCGGCTGCCATCGGCCGCCGGGCCGGGTTGGGCGATCCGTGAGATGTTCACCTTTACGTGTCATCGAGTGACCCGACGTGGCGGCCGGTCGTTTGACGTGGAGTGAGAGTCCTGCTGTGCGACGCGTACCGGCTGTTCGCCGAGGCGTTCGCGTCGGCGCTGAGCCAGCGCGGCCATGACGTCGTCGGCGTCAGCTTCGACCCGCGCGCGCTTCCGGCTGCTGCGTCGAGTGCGTCCAGTGCGTCCAGTGCGCCTAGTTCGTCCCGCGCGCCCAGTGCGAGCAGTACCGCAGACGTCTGCGTCGTCGACTTCGGGCCGCCGACGCCGGACCTGCCGGCCTTGGCGGACGCCGCGAACCTGCGCTGTTCGAAGCTCCTCGCGCTGACCAGCGAGGAGGGCGCCGCATCGTTGTACGCGCTGATCACCGCCGGAGTTGACGGCTTGATCTCGAAGCGGCGCGGGCTGGACGAGATCGTGACGGCCATAGAGCGGCTGCATTCCGGCGCGGGCTACTACGACCCGGTGCTCGTTCGGCAGGCGGTGACAGAGCGCAGGTCCAAGGAGGAGACGGCAGAGGCCCGGTTGACCGGGACCTTGACTCCGCGCGAGTTGGAGGTGCTGCGTCAGCTGGTGCGTGGCGCCTCGACCGGCGGGATGGCCGCTGCGATGGGGATCTCGGTGACGACGGTGCGCAGCCATACGCAGGCGGTGCTGAACAAGCTCGGCGTGAACTCGCGGTTGCAGGCGGCGGCGTGCGCGGTGAGCTATGGGCTCGTGGAGCCGCTTGCCTGATGAGCAGTACAAAGCCCAGGACAAAGCGGAGGCCGAAAGCCTAGGCCCAGACCATGAAACGCCTAGGCCCAGACCGTGAAAAGCCAAGGGCCGGGGCGGCCGATCCTCCCACAGCTCAGCCACCCCGGCGAATCCGCGTCCCACCGGCAGCACATCAGGACGCGGAGTCTGAAGGTTCTGCGAACGCGCCGGCCCTCAGCCGCCGGCCAGCCTCAGACGCTGGCCAGCGGCGGGAGCACCGCGCGTCGCACGGCGGCCGGAGCCGCCTCGGGGAAGTGGTCCTCCGGGCGCGGCACGCCGAAGCGGTCCCGCAGCGTCCCGAGGTCGTACTCGGTGCGGAACAGTCCGCGCCGCTGGAGCACCGGCACCACCTGGTCCACGAAGTCGTCGAGCCCGCCGGGCAGGATCGGCGGCGCGATGGTGAACCCGTCGGCGGCGCCGGCCCGCGACCACTCCTGCATGGAGTCGGCGATCTGTTCCGGCGTGCCGATCACCACGCGGTAGCCGCGTCCGCCGCCGAGGCGCGCGACGATCTGGCGCACCGTCAGCCGCTCGCGGATCGCCAAGTCGGTGATCAGCGCGAACCGGTGGTCGGAGAGTTCCTCCTCGCGCGGCAGCAGTCCGGCCGGGATCGGCCGGTTGGGATCGAGCCCTGATACGTCCACGTCGAGCAGATCCGACAGCTGACTCACTCCGGTCTCCACCAGCTGCAACTCGGTCAGCTCCCGCGCCCGACGCCGCGCCTCGGCCTCGGTGGAGCCGATGACCGGGGTGATGCCCGGCAGTATGACCGGGACGTCGGCTTCCCTTCCGTACGCCGCGGCCCGCGACTTCACCTCCAGCGCGAACGCCGCGGCGTCGCCGAGGTTCTGCTGCGCGGTGAGGACGACTTCGGCGTAGCGGGCCGCGAACTCCTGGCCGTCGGCCGACGAGGCGGTGTGCACCAGCAGCGGCCATCCTTGAGGTGTGCGCTGCACATTGAGCGGTCCTCGTACCTTGAAGAAGAGTCCCGTGTGCTCGACCTGGCGGATCCGGTCGGGGTCGGCGTAGCGGCCGTTGCGGCGGTCGTGGACGACGGCGTCGTCGGCCCAGCTGTCCCACAGCTGGGTGGCCACGTCCAGGAACTCCGCCGCGCGCTCGTAGCGCACCGCGTGCTCGACCGGCTCGTCCAGGTTGAAGTTGGCGGCCTCGGCGAGGTCGCCGCCGGTCGCGATGTGCCAGCCGACCCGGCCGTGCGAGATGTGGTCCAGCGAGGCCAGGGTGCGGGCCAGGATGTAGGGCTCGTAGAAGGTCGTCGACGCGGTGGCGACCAGGCCGATGTGCTCGGTGGCGGTGGCTAGGGCGGTGAGCAGGGTCAGCGGTTCCAGCCCGCCGGCGGCCGTGGCGTCCGGCCGGCCGCGCACCGCGAGGCTGTCGGCCAGGTAGACGGCGTCGAACAGGCCCCGCTCGGCGGTGCGGGCCAGGTCGATGTGGTAGTCGACGTCCAGCAGCCGGTGCCCGGCGCTGGCCGGGTGGCGCCAGGCGGCGGCGTGGTGGCCGGGGGCGTTCAGGAATGCGTTCAAGTGGAGCGGACGGATATTGCGTGCGGGCATGGTCGTGCTCCCCGGAATGGGATTCTTCGGTGGCCGAAGATAAATGGTGTCCGAATATTTCGGAGACAGAAGTTAATGTGCCTGGGAGGCGACTGATTACCAGCTCAAAGCCGGTGCAGTGTCATACGCACGCAGGACAGATCGCGCTCGCGGTCCGGCGCAGATCGACGTGACGGCGAGCCACGAGAACGGTGGCACGTCTCATGCCCAGAGAATGACAGGTAATCTCAGGGATCGTCAATATCACGGGATATCCGTCTCACCATTCGGCGTGATTCAGCGTGATTCAGCCGGTCGGCCGAGCCCGCGGACCGGGCTTCAGGAGCGGCCCCGGCGCTGGAAAGTGGCCCAGGCGCGCGAGGCATGATCGGCTCTATCGCCGGAGCGCGGGCGTGCCCTAGTGTTCCGTGCCATGTCGTACCCGCCGCCGCGCTTCCTCGCCGACCAAGGCGAGGTCAGCGCCACCTTCCGCACCTTCGACGCCGAGCCGGAACTGAACATCGGCGGCGCCTCGCGCGTCAGCTTGCTGTCCACCGGCGGCACCACGGACGGGCTGTACGGCCTGTACCGCTGGGACATGCTGCCGGCGACGCCGAAGCCTGCGACATCGAAGCCTGCGACGTCGAGCGGGCACTACCACCGCACGTTCTCCGAGGCGTTCTTCATCCTGGACGGCAGCGTCGCGCTCTACGACGGGGAGACGTGGCGCGACGCGAGCGCGGGGGACTACCTGTTCGTACCGCCCGGCGGCGTCCACAGCTTCGCGAACACCTCGGGGGAAGCGGCTTCGATGCTGGTGCTCTTCGCCCCGGGCGCGCCGCGCGAGCCGTATTTCGAGGAGCTGGCCCAGATCCGGGGCTCGGGGCGGCAGCTGTCGGCGCAGGAGTGGACCGAGCTCTACGCCCGGCACGATCAGTTCACGGCGTGATCGGATGCCGCGTGATCGAATGCTGATAGAGCCTGGGGAATCGGACGTGCGCCGCTCGGCACGCGTCCTGCTCGTCGATGCGCGTTCGGCCCGGTCGTCGCGAGCACCGAAGGCGCGGCCGACCTCGGCTTCGTCCGGGGCTACTTCCGCGACGACTACTTCTTCCTCCGCGTAGCCGCCCACGACGTCGACACCGCCGGCTTCGAGGCGCAGGAGGCGAGCACCTTCCTCACGTTCGGCTGGTGGAGCGTCGCCGAGCTGGAGGCTACGCGGGAGTGGGTCGTGCCGCATGGGCTCGCCGGGTTGATGCGGGACCTGGTGGCGGGGCGGACTCCGGCGGTGCCGGTGGAACTGCCCTGGCATCACTGAGTCGGTCAGCGCTGAGTCGGTCAGCGCTGAGTCGGTCAGCGCTGAGCCGGTCGGCATTGAGCCGGTCGTCTCTGAGTCGGCTGTGCCCGCGCCTCGCTGAAACCCCCGCATCTCATCGCTGAGCTGGTGTTCAGCCCCGATCGCTCACAGCGAACACGCCCCGGGGAACACCAGGCGGCTCACAGACATTGAGTGAGTCAGACTCAACTTACTTCTTGTAGGGAGCCACAGCGAATGAGCGAGAACATGACCGGCGCGACCAAGGCCTTCCCGGTCATCCCGCTGGACGACGCGGTCGTCCTGCCGGGCATGGTCGTGCCGCTGGATTTGTCGGATTCCGAGACGCGGGCGGCCGTGGACGCCGCCGCCAACGGCCCCACGCGCGGGGGCAAGTCGCAGGTGCTGCTGGTGCCGCGGCTGGACGGCAACTACGCCAAGTCCGGTGTGGTGGCCATCATCGAGCAGACCGGGCGGATGGCCGGGTCCGGGCGCATGGTGGCCGTGGTGCGCGGGACGCACCGGGCCACCATCGGGGTCGGGACCACGGGTCCCGGGGCGGCCCTGTGGGTCGAGGCGATCGTGCTCGAGGAGCCGTCGATCACCTCGCGGACCCGCGAGTTGGCCAAGGAGTACAAGGAGCTGGCCATTCAGATCCTTCAGCACCGCGAGGCCTTCCAGGTCGTCGACATGGTGCAGCAGATCTCCGACCCCTCGCAGCTGGCCGACTCGGCCGGGTACGCCCCGTACCTGAAGGCCGTGCAGAAGGTCGAGTTGCTGGAGACGCTGAGCATCGACGAGCGGCTGGAGAAGCTGCTCGAGTGGGGCCGCGAGCACCTGGTGGAGCTGGACGTCAACGAGTCCATCCGCAAGGACGTCGAGGACGGCATGGAGAAGCAGCAGCGCGAGTTCCTCCTTCGCCGCCAGCTCTCCGCGATCCGCAAGGAGCTGGCCGAGCTCGACGGCAAGGAGGCCGGCGAGGAGGAGGACTACCGCTCCCGCGTCGAGACCGCCGACCTGCCCGACAAGGTCCGCGAGGCCGCGCTGAAGGAAGTGGACAAGCTGGAGCGCTCCGGGGATCAGAACCCTGAGGCCGGCTGGATCCGCACCTGGCTGGACACCGTGCTGGAGATGCCCTGGAGCCAGCGCTCCGAGGACTCCTACGACATCGCCGGCGCTCGCGCCGTCCTGGACGCCGACCACGCGGGCCTGGACGACGTCAAGGAACGCATCGTGGAGTACCTGGCCGTGCGGAAGAAGCGCCAGGACAAGGGCCTGGAGCTGGTCGGTGGACGCCGTTCCGGCGCGGTGCTGGCCCTGGTCGGCCCGCCCGGCGTCGGCAAGACCAGCCTCGGGGAGTCCGTGGCCCGCGCCATGGGCCGCAAGTTCGTCCGCGTCGCCCTGGGCGGCGTCCGCGACGAGGCCGAGATCCGCGGTCACCGGCGCACCTACGTCGGCGCCCTGCCCGGCCGCATCGTGCGCGCCATCAAGGACGCCGGCACGATGAACCCGGTGGTGCTGCTCGACGAGATCGACAAGGTCGGCGCCGACTACCGCGGCGACCCGACGGCGGCCCTGCTGGAGGTCCTGGACCCGGCGCAGAACCACACGTTCCGCGACCACTACCTGGAGCTCGAGCTCGACCTGTCCGACGTGGTGTTCCTGGCCACGGCCAACGTCCTGGAGTCCATCCCCGGCCCGCTGCTGGACCGCATGGAACTGGTGCGGCTCGACGGCTACACCGAGGACGAGAAGGTGCTGATCGCCCGCGACCACCTGCTGCCGCGCCAGATCGACCGGGCCGGGCTGTCCACCGACGAGGTCGGATTCGACGACGAGGCACTGCGGCTGCTGGCCCAGCAGTACACGCGGGAGGCGGGTGTGCGTGATTTGGAGCGCGCCATCTCCCGGGTGCTGCGGAAGGTGGCGGCCAAGACGGCGCTCGCCGACTCCGAAGCCGCGGCCAAAAGCGAGGCGACGATTCTGGATCAGGACGCTGAAGTCACATCCGACGACGCACCTGTCGCGAACGCGGATGCGGACACGGCTGAGGCTGAGGTGACAGCGGCGGCGACGGCGACGGATGCCGAGGCGACGCCTGAGGATTCGAACACCAAGCTCATCGTCACGGTCGAGAACCTGAAGGATTACCTGGGCCGTCCCCGCCACACCCCGGAGACCGCCGACCGCCTGGCCGTGCCGGGCGTGGCGACCGGCCTGGCGGTGACCGGCGCCGGCGGCGAGGTGCTGTTCGTGGAGGCCTCGCTGTCCGACCCGGAGACCGGCGGCACCGGCCTGAACCTGACCGGCCAGCTCGGCGACGTGATGAAGGAGTCGGCGCAGATCGCGCTGAGCTACCTGCGCTCGCACGGCGCCGAACTGGAACTCCCGGTGGCCGACCTCAGCAAGCGCGCGGTGCACGTCCACGTGCCGGCCGGGGCCCAGCCCAAGGACGGCCCGAGCGCCGGCGTCACGATGACCACCGCCCTGGCCTCGCTGCTCAGCGGCCGGCTGGTCCGCAAGGACGTGGCGATGACCGGTGAGGTGTCCCTGACCGGCCGGGTCCTGCCGATCGGCGGCGTGAAGCAGAAGCTGCTGGCCGCGCACCAGGCCGGTGCGACGACCGTGCTGCTGCCCAAGCGCAACGGCCCGGATCTGGACGACGTGCCGGACGAGGTGCTGGAGAAGCTGACCGTGCACCTGGTCGGCGACGTCCGCGAGGTCCTGGACCTCGCCCTGGAGCCCGCGGAGCGCCCTGTCGCTGTGGCTGCCGTCTAGGCGGATTCCGCGAGTAAAACCGAAGCCCTGGACCGATCCCCTCCGGTCCAGGGCTTCGGCATATTCGGCGGGCTTTCCGGCGACTGTCAGTAGCCTGGCACGGTGGACTACGAGGATGTCATCACCCGCGCCGCCGCCTTCGGCGCGGTCTGCGACGCCAGCGACGAGGCCACCGATGAGGTCGCTGAGGACGACACCGACACCGACGCCGCCGCCGAGGCGCGCTGGCAATTGATCCGCGAGCTGCACCAGACCACCGACCGGGACGCGTTCGAGGCGGTTGTAGCGGCCGCGAAATCGGACGACAGGGCCCGGCGGCTGGTCGGGCTGGACGCGCTCGGACAGATCAGCTACAAGACGGACCGCCCCTACTTGGCGGAGACTCTGCCGGTGCTGCTCGACGCGGTCAGCGACCAGGATGCCGAAGCCGTCGCGTCGGCGGTCACAGCCCTCGGACACGTCGCAGACCCCCGCGGCCTGCCCGCAGTGCTTCAGCACGTCGGACACGCGGACGACGAGGTCCGCTTCGCCGTGGCGGTCGCGCTGCCGGCGCTGACCGACTCCGAGAAGCCGGCAGCCGACGTCACCGATGCCCTGATCACCCTGACGCGCGATCCGGATCCGGAGGTACGGGACTGGGCCACGTTCGGGCTCGGTACCCAACTCCACGCCGATGGCCCCGAAGTCCGCGATGCCCTCGCCGCCCGGCTGGCTGACGACTACGACGACGCCGCCGAGGAGGCAATGATGGGGCTGGCACGGCGCGGCGATCCGCGAGCGAGGGCGGCGTTGCTCGACCGGCTGTGCCGGCTGGCCGATGACGACTCCGTCCGCCCCGGAACCCTGGAGCTGTTCGAGGCAGTCGCCATTTCCCGGACGACTGACGCGCTGCCGCCGCTGCGCCGTCTGTGGCAGCGCCGGGACGGCTTGGAGCCTTCCGCCAGGCGGATGCTCGCCGAGACGCTCGCAACGCTCGGCGAACCGGTGGAACCGAAGTCCTGACAGTCGGCCGTCGCCCCGAACAAGGCGAAAAACCGAGGCCGCCGCGAAGGAATCCCCGCGACGGCCTCGGTTCGGCTGAGCCGCTGTCGACTAGCTCAGCGTCCACTCCTGAAGCGCTGACCCACTGTCAGGCTCCTGCGCCACCAGCGCACCGTTACCCGTTGACGCGCTTGTCATCAGCAATCCGGTGTGGTTGTTCTTCAGCGTCCACAACCCCGACGGCAGCTGCGTCGCCGTCCACCGCTGGTTCACGCCGCCGGAGCAAGACCACTGGATCACTGCGGTCCCGGCAGCGGTGTTCCCGCCGTTGTCGTCGGCGCACATGCCCGAGTCGCCGTTCGTCAGCGTGTAGCTGCCGTCCGTCTGACGCGCGAACGTCCACTGCTGGCCAGCCGCGCCGGCCGTCGCGGTGCCGGTCACCAACTGGTCGCCGCCGTTCTTCGAACCGTTCGGCGGCTGGAGCGCCTGCCCCGACACCGTCAGCGTGTGCACGCCCGACAGGTCCACCGGCTTCGGGCTGACCGCGTACGTGAACGTGGCGCTGCCCGAGGTGTGGCCGGACGAGGCGGTGACCGTCGTGGCGAACGTGCCGGAGGCGGTCGGGGTGCCGCTGATCAGACCGCTGTGGGCGTCGATCGACAGGCCGGCGGGCAGTCCGGTGGCCGAGTAGTGCAGGGCCTTGTCCTTGGAGTCGCTGCCGTTCACCTGCACACTCGCCGCCGTTCCGACCACGCCGGCCTGGTTCCCCGGCGTCGCCACGTGCACGACCTCAGGGCCCTGAGCCGGGTGGGCCGGGGTGAACGTCAGCGTCTGCTCCGAGGGCTGACGGCCGCCGCCGACCGCGTTGCCGGTGGTGTCGGTCCAGGTGCGCACCGGCGTGGTCTCCGCCGAGCGCGACTTGTCCCACGACATTCCCAGCGCCAGGCCGCTGTCCCGGTTCACCAGGCGGTAGGAGCCGGGGGAGGCGGTGTTCGGCACCGCGAACCACTCCTGGCCCACGGTCGGGCCGGAGGCGCCGATCGGGGTCGCGGAGGCGTCCGTGCCCCAGGCGCGCGAGGCGGTCTTCGAGGAGTCCACGCCGAGCGCGTCCCCGGTCACCGCGTTCACCACGGTGTACGAGCCGTCGCCGGTGGGCGCGATGTTCCACGCCGCCTGGGCCCAGCCGTAGTACGCGTCCAGCGACGTCACCGTCGAGCTGCCCGCACTCTGCGCCAGCACCCGGCCGTTGCCGCTGTTGATGACCACGTTCTGACCCGGCTTCACGACCGGCTTGGCCGGGGCCGAGGTGCCGATCGTGACGTCCGCGTACTCGCCGTCCGAGGTCGCGCACGCGATCGAACAGTAGGAGCGGAACGTCTTGCCGACGATCGTCGGGCTCCACTGGTTCGCGGCGTCGGCGAACCAGCGGTACCAGGACCCTGACACGTAACTGCCGGAGTCGCCGATCAGCCGCCACTTCTGGGTCGCCAGGTTGTCGGTGGCGTAGAACTGCTGCGGTTCCTTGCCGGTCTGGCCGACCGTCTCCGGCTCGCCGATGTACAGGCCCAGGTAGGCGTCGTAGGTGATGTTCATGATGAACAGCGGCGACTTGGTCGGCAGCTTGCCGGCGGCCATCTGCTGGTCGGCGGTGCCGGTGGTGGCCGGGTTGTAGTCGTGCGCCGGGTCGGTGTAGCCGGCGGGGTCCGCGGCGCTCACCGGCTCCATGTTGCTCTCCAGGCCGCCGATGCCGGGCTGCGACCAGCTGCCGTTGTACCACTTCTGCCAGGTGCCGGCCGCCATCTTGCCGCTGATCGGGGCCCGGGCCACGTGCGCCAGGCCGCCGTTCTGCGTGCCGCCGGTGCCCGGCTTGTTGACGACGCGGGAGCCGTAGTAGACGTAGAAGTACCCTGATGCGGTGTCCACGAACAGGCGCTGGTCGCCGTCGCCGTAGTCGTACGCCTGGTTCGGGAAGGCCTGGGTGTCGCCTCGGGTGGTGCTGTACGGCGAGGTGATCGCGTGGCCCAGGATCGACCAGGTCTTGCCGTGGTCGTGCGAGACCGCGTAGTCGATGGCGTCGTAGTGCAGGCCGTCGCCGAAGGGCTGCGGCGTGAACTCGTTGTGCACCAGTCCGTACCAGTCGCCGGTGTCCGGGTCGACCCAGGTGCCGGACAGGTCGCAGTAGTTACGCTGCGAGTAGTAGCCGGTGCCGTTGTTCATGTATGTCGACTCAAGCCCGGTCGGGCTGTTGTTGCAGCGCCAGGTGGTGTCCTTGTTGGAGTCCTGGGAGTTGGCCGGGTTCACCGCGTTGCTCAGGCCGGTGTCCAGCGTCGCGTCATCGAAGTTCGTCCCGCTGTAGAACTCCCAGGAACGCGGGTCGGTCTTGGCGTACAGCGAGTACGACTCCTGGAAGTGGAAGGAGCCGTCGGTGTCGAGATAGGCCGACGCCGGGGTGTCGTCCGGGTAGGCGAAGCTGTTCACGGCGCCGATCGAGATCTGGTACGCCGGCGGCGCTCCGGCCGCTCCGGACGCCGCCGAGGCCTGGCCCGAGGGCAGCAGCGCCAGGGCCGCGACGGTCGCGGCGGCGGTCGCCGCGGCCAGGGTCTTGCGGGGGTGTCGCACGAGTACTCCGTTCCACTCTGAACGTTCATCCGGTGGTACCACACGGTTATCTCTCAATATCGAGCAAAGAGTCGAGCACTATCAAGCAGAATCCAAGGCGATGATGAGAAAAGTGCAGGCGCCCGGGTCATCGTGACCCGGGCGCCCGCGGTGTTCGGCGGGCAACGCCGCCGTCAGGGCGACGCCGCCGTCAGAGGAACGCTGCCGTCCGAGGACGCCGCCGTCAGCCGATCGTCCACTGCTGGAGCGCCGACCCGCTGTTCGTCTCCTGGGTCACCAGCGCGCCGTTCGACGTCGAGGCGGTGGTCACCAGCAGGCCGCTGTGCACGTTCGTCACCGTGTACCCGCCGTTCGGCGCCTGGGCCACCGTCCAGTGCTGGTTGTCGTTGCCGGTGCAGGTCCACTGGATCACCGCGTTGCCGGTGGTCGTGAACCCGCCGTTGTCATCCATACACAGCTGCGACTCTTGGTTCACGATCTGGTACGAACCGTCCGATTGCTGGGTGAACACCCAGTTCTGGTTCGAGCCGCCGTTCGGCGTCCACGTGTCCAGCTGCGTTCCCGTAGCCGTCGAATGGTTCGGATCGTCCAACGCCTGACCCGAAGCGATCAGCGTGTGCGTGCTATTCAAGCTCACCGGCGCCGAGCCGACCGTCCAGCTGAACGTCGTCGAACCGCTCGCGGTCCCGGACGACGCGGTCACCGTCACGCTCGACGAACCGGTCGCGGTCGGCGTGCCGGAGACCAGGCCCGAGGCGCTGATCGACAGCCCGGCGGGCAGGCCGGTCGCGGAGTACGTCAGGGCATTGTTCCGGCTGTCGGAGGCCGTGATCTGCAACGAGGCCGCGGTCTTCACCGCCGTGGTCTGCGTCCCCGGGTTCGCCACGGTCACCGTCTCAGCACCCGACGACGTCGTCGGGGTGAACGCCAGCGCCTGCTCGGCCGCGGTCCGGCCGCCGCCGACGCTGCTGCCCGAGGTGTCGTTCCAGGCGCGCGCCGGTGTGGTCTCGGCCAGCCGCGAGGTGGTCGACGACAGCGCGACGACCAGGCCGCTGTACCTGTTGACCAGCTTGTAGTTTCCGCTCTGCCCGGTCACCGGCACGATCCACCACTGCTGCCCGACGCTGCCGGTAGCGCCGGACAATGCCGTCGCGGTCGGTGCGGTGCCCCAGGCCCGGCTGGCGGTCGACGCCGAGTTGACGCCGAGGGCCTGGCCGGTGCCGGCGTTGGTGACGCGGTAGGAGCCGTCGCCGTTGGCCGTGAACTGCCAGCCTTCCAGCGCCGAGCCGCTCGCGGCGGCGTCGGACGTGGTCGCCGAGCTGCTCGCGACCTGGGCCAGCACTCGGCCGGCCGAGGTGCCGATCGTGTAGGTCTTGGCGGTGTCGATCGGCGGCTGCGCCGGGGCGGTGGAGTCGATCGTCTCGTTGGTGTAGAGCGAGCCGGCGTTGTTCACACAGGCCACCGAGCAGTACGCGCGGAACGACTTGCCGACGATGCTCGGGTCCCACTTGTTGCCGCTGTCGGCGAACCAGCGGTACCAGGATCCCTGTGTGTAGTTGGATCCTGAGTCGCCTATGTAGTACCACTTCTGCGTCGACAGGTCGTCGGTGACGTAATACTGCTGCGGAGCGGTGCCGGATATCACTTCGGGCGTGCCGAGGTACAGGCCGAGGTAGGCGTCGTAGGTGATGTTCATGATGAACAGCGGCGACTTCGAGGGCAGCTCCCCGGCCGACACCTGCTGGTCCACGGTCCCGGTGTTGGCGGGGTTGTAGTCGTGGGCCGGGTCGGTGTAGCCGGTGGGGTTTGTGGAGTCGACCGGCTCCATGTTGCTCTCCTGGCCGCCGACGCCGGGCTGCGACCAGCTGCCGTTGTACCACTTCTGCCAGGTGCCGGTCGCCATCTTGCCGCTGATCGGGGCCCGGGCCACGTGGGCCAGGCCGCCGGTACTGCCGGCGACGCCGCCCTTCGGGACGACGCGTGAGCCGTAGTAGACGTAGAAGTAGCCTGATGCGGTGTCGACGTACAGCCGCTGGTCGCCGTCGCCGTAGTAGTAGGTCTGGTTCGGGAACGCGGTCGTGTCGTTGCGGGTGGTGCTGTAGGGCGAGGTGATCGCGTGGCCCTCGATCTTCCAGGTCATACCCCGGTCGGTGGACACCGCGTAGTCGATGGCGTCGTAGTGCAGGCCGTCGCCGAAGGGCTGCGGCGTGAACTCGTTGTGCACCAGGCCGATCCAGTTCCCGGTGTCCGGGTCCACCCACGTGCCGATCAGGTCGCAGAAGTTCGGCTGCGTGTAGCCGGAGCCGGAACCGGCGCTGGTGGCGGTGACGCCGGTCGGGCTGTTGTCGCAGCGCCAGGTGGTGTTGTTGTTCGCGTCCTGGGAGTTGGTGGGGTTGACCGAGTTGCTGATCGTGGAGTTCAAGGTGGCGTCGTCGAAGTTGCTGCCGGAGTAGAACTGCCACACTCGGCTGTCGGTCGACCCGTAGCCCGAGTACGACTCCTGGAAGTAGAACGTGCCGTCCCGGTCGACGAAGGCCCCGGCCGGAGAGTCGGACTGGGCCGAGAACGTGCCGTTCGAACCGATCCCGATTGTGTAACCGGCACTCGGCGGCGTGGCCGAGGCGCTGCCCGGCGCGAGGGCGCCGACGCAGGCCAACGCGCCCGCGGCGAGCGTCGCGAGTAGGGTTTTGCGGAGTCTCACAGGTACTCCCTTCGAGGGTGGCGGGGATGCCCGAGAGTTATCTCTCAGATGCGGGCACGAGTCGAGCTTTTCCAAGCAGAATCCAAGGCCGGCGGGAGAAAAACACAGTGGTGGACGTGGTGGACGTGACGGTGCGGCCGGCCCGGACGGACGAGGTGGGGGCGCTGACCGAGCTGGTCCTGCGCTCCAAGGCCCATTGGGGCTACAGCGCGGAGTTCATGGAGCGCTGCCGGGCGGAGCTGACGCTCCACGCCGAGGAGGTGGTCCCCTCCCGCCTCACGGTCGCCGAGATCGCGGGACGGGTGGTCGGCGTCGCCTCGCTGGACGGCGAACCGCCGGAGGGCGAGTTGGGGAAGCTGTTCGTCGACCCCGATCTGATCGGCAAAGGCGTGGGCGGCCGGTTGTTCCGCCACATGGTCGCGATGGCGCGCGGCGCTGGGTTCCGCACCCTCGTGCTTGATGCGGACCCCAACGCCGAGCCGTTCTATGAGGCGATGGGCTTCGTCCGTGTCGGAGTGGTGCCTTCGGGCTCCATCCCCGGGCGGACGCTGAACCGGTACGCCTTGGAACTTTGATGTGGGCCGATCTCAACAGAGTCGATCTGAACAGAGTTGATGCGAACAGGGTCGATGTGACCGGAGAACCTTGCCTTGACTAGCTGATCGTCCAGTGCTGCAACGCGCTCCCGCTCTTGCTCTCCTGCGTCACCAGCGCGTTGTTCGCCGTGGACGCCGTGGTCAGCAGCAGACCGCTGTTCGCCGAGGCGATCGTGTAGCCGCCGCCGGCCAGCGCCGTCACGTTCCAGTGCTGGTTCGCGTTCCCGGTGCACGTCCACTGGATCACGGCCGCGCCGGGCGACGAGGAGCTGCCGGTCACGTCCATGCACAGCCCCGAAACGCCGTTGGTGAGCTGGTAGGAGCCGTCGGCCTGCTCAGTGAAGGTCCACTGCTGGTTCTTGCCGCCCTGTAGACCCCAGGTGATGAGCTGGGTGCCGGTGGCTGTGGAGCTGGCCGGGTCGTCCAGGGCCTGGGTGCCCGTGGTGATCGTGTGGGTGCCGCGGACGCCGGAGTCGGTGTCGTCGAAGGCCTCGAACTCCCAGAGCGAGTAGCCGTATTGGGTGCCGCGGGCCGTGCCGTCCATGCGGAGGTAGCGGCCGGTGGCGTCCGGGAACGTCAACGTCTCTGTGCCGCCGGTGCCGTTGCTACGCGTGTAGACGGTGGTCCAGTTGGTGCCGTCGTTCGACAGCTGGATCTGGTAGTTCTTCCCGTAGGCCGTCTCCCAGGCCAGCACCACGCGGTTCACGGTCTGCACCGAGCCGAGGTCCACCTGGAGCCACGTCGGGTCGACGTACTGGCTCGACCAGCGGGTGCTCAGATCGGCGTCGGTGGCGTTCGCGGCGGGGAAGTTCGGCGTCTCGATGCTGGAAGCCGTGGTCGGCTTGCCCTGCGCCAGGTCGCCGGCGATGGTCGGCTTCGGGTAGAGCGGGTTGCGGCCGACGGCGTCCATGATCGGGACGAACGCGGCGTAGGTGGGGACCAGCTTCGGGGTGTTCCACGTCATCTGCGCCAGGTCGCGCATCGGGTACTTGATGCCCTCGGCGGTCTGGTCCTCGGTCTCCGCGCCCGGGCTGTCGCACCAGACGTGAATCAGGGCGCCGAGATTCGCGGCGTCGTTGGTGATCGTGGCCGAACCGTCGAACAGGTCCGGGTTCCAGGACTCGTACATCCACGTCGTGTCCGGCTTCGGGCCGCCGTAGACGTAGTACGTCGGCGTGTACGCCTCGTTGGCTATCGTGTGCCCGGCGTCGATGACCTGCTGCGGGGACAGGCCGGTGTTGCTCCAGTACTCGACGATGATGTCCGGGTTGACGGTGATCGTGCCGTCGCCGGACTTCAGGCCGTCGTTCCACATCCGCATCGTCTTGCCGCCGGTCCGCACGATGCCGTCGGCCCAGTTCACGAAGCCGTAGAAGGTGTCCTTCGCGGTGGCGTTCGCGCCGTAGTTCTGCTGGGCGTAGGTGAGCAGCTGCGGGTAGGAGCTGTAGTTGGTCACGTACTCGTCGGCCCCGAGGTGCCAGTACGGGCTGTTGGTGAACAAGGGCTCGTACTCATTGATCAGGTCACTGATCAGCTGCCGGGCGCCGGGGATGGTCAGGTCGATGTAGCTGGAGCTGGCGTTGCCCGAGCTGTCCTTGAGCCGGTAGTCGTGGCCGATGCCCAGCTCGGCGGACAGGATCGCGTCCATGTGCCCGGGCATGTCGATCTCCGGGACGACGGTCACGTGGTACTGGTTCGCCAGCGCGATGATGTCCTTGATGTCCTGCTTGGAGTAGTGCTGCGGCGAGGTGATCTCCGGGTGGGTGTCGCTCTCCAGCCGGAAGCCGTAGGTGTCCGACAAGTGCAGGTGCAGGTAGTTCATCTTGAGGTAGGACATCTCGCGGATCTGGTTCTCCACGAACGCCACGTCGAAGAACCGGCGCCCGGTGTCCAGCATCAGCCCGCGCTCGGCCTTGTCCGGGGAGTCGGTCGCGGTGCCGGCGGCGATCGTCGGACCCTGATGGAGCAGCTGGAGCACGGTGCGCGTGCCCCAGAACTCGCCGGTGGTGGTGCTGCCCTGGATTGAGATGCCGCCGCCGACAGTCATCGTGTAGCCCTCGGTCGGCTGGTGGCCGCCGAGCGTCAGCGCGATGTCGCCGGGACCGGCCTGGCCCTGCGCCACGCCGACGACGCGGCCTTCGAGGGCGGACAGGTCGGTGGCGAAGGTGTTCGCGTCGCCCTGGAGTTGGCCGGCGTAGGCCGGGTCGATGACGACGCGGCTCGCCGCGGTCCAGGCGTAGGAGCCGGAGCCGGACGCCGCGGTCCAGGTACGGACGGCGGGGACGGTTTGTGGCGGGCCGGAGGCGGCTGCGGTTGGGGTTGCGGCCGCGGCGGCGCGAGTGGCGTCGTGCGCGGCGGCTTGCGCGGTGTGTGGTGCGACGACGGCGGAGACGGGGATGACGGCGGCTATGAGGGCGGCCGCCGGGAGGATACGGAGGGATCGCATGGACCTGCCCGGTTCACTAGGTGGGAGCGGTGCATGGTTTTGAGCGAAACGGTGCTTGAGAGTGCGTGGTCTTGCGTGGTCTAGACCGCTGGCGCGCGCTAGTGCGCAGTATTGAGCAGGGATCATTTGTTGGCAAGGTCTTCCACGAACTCTGACAGGAAGTCGGCGATCGGCTCGGGGTCGGTGAGGACGGCCAGATGGCCGGCGGCCAGGCGGGTCGTGGGCCAGCCGAGGGCTTCGGCGCGGTCGGCTTGCCGCTGGTAGCCCTCGCTGAGTTGGAGGTAGGTGCACGGTGTGCGCTGTGTGCTGTGCTGCGTCGCGGACCAGCTCGCGGTCTCCGGAGCCGGCTCCTGGAAGTACGCCAGCGCGATCGGATGGAGCTCGGCCAGGAAGGCTTCTCGTTGTGCTGCCTGCGGAATCAGCTCTGTTACTACCTCTTGGGGGAACCACTGGTCCCATGGCGGCAGCATTCCGTCGTGCGTCATCGCCGTCAGGGCTTCGCCGAAGTCCGCCGGGGAGGCGTCGAAGTCGCTCAGGCCGGGGCGGGGGAGCTGCGCGTCGACGAAGGCGGTGCCGATCACACGCTCGTCGAGGGCGTCCGCGATGACCGGCAGATAAGCACCGGCGCCGCTGTGGCCGACGAGGACGGTCTCGTCCCGGTGTGCATTCCGGGCGACTGCCTCGGCGAACCGGTGCGCGTACGGCCCGGGGCCGGCGGCGATGCCGTGCAGGCTGGGGACCAGGACGTCGTAGTGTCCGCGCAGCAGCCGCGCGACCGGTTGCCAGGTGGCGGGTCCCACCAACGGGCTGTGGACCAGGATCAGGAGTGGCGCGTGTGGCATGAGGTGATTGTCGCTCCAGACGCCTTCGCGACGTTCCCGTGCTTGTCGGAGCCGCCGCGTAGCCTTTGAACATGCGCCCTCTGTCCGAACTCACCCGCACCGTCGCCCCGATCGAGGTCGTCAGCGACTACCAGCCCGCCGGCGACCAGCCCGCGGCCATCGCCGAGCTGGCCCGGCGGATCGAGGCCGGGGAGCAGGACGTGGTGCTGCTGGGCGCCACCGGTACCGGTAAGTCGGCGACCACCGCGTGGCTGATCGAGAAGTTGCAGCGGCCGACCCTGGTGATGGCGCCGAACAAGACGCTGGCCGCGCAGCTGGCCAACGAGTTCCGCGAGCTGCTGCCGAACAACGCGGTCGAGTACTTCGTCTCCTACTACGACTACTACCAGCCCGAGGCGTACGTCCCGCAGACCGACACCTACATCGAGAAGGACTCCTCGGTCAACGAGGAGGTGGAGCGGCTGCGGCACTCCACCACCAACTCGCTGCTGACCCGGCGGGACGTGGTCGTGGTCTCGACCGTGTCCTGCATCTACGGCCTGGGCACGCCGGAGGAGTACCTGAAGGCCTCGGTGCGGCTGCGGGTCGGCGAGGAGCACGACCGGGACAAGATGCTGCGGCGCTTCGTGGACATGCAGTACGCGCGCAACGACGTCGCCTTCACCCGCGGCACGTTCCGGGTCCGCGGCGACACCGTCGAGATCTTCCCCGTCTACGAGGAGCACCCGGTCCGGATCGAGATGTTCGGCGACGAGGTCGAGCGGCTGATGACGCTGCACCCGGTCACCGGCGAGATCCTGACCGTCGACGAGGAGCTGCGGGTCTTCCCGGCCACGCACTACGTCGCCGGCTCGGACCGGATGGAGCGGGCGCTGGGCGGGATCGAGACCGAACTGGCCGACCGGCTGGCCGAGCTGGAGAAGCAGGGCAAGCTGCTGGAGGCGCAGCGGCTGCGGATGCGGACGACGTACGACCTGGAGATGATGCGGCAGGTCGGGTTCACCTCCGGGATCGAGAACTACTCGCGGCACATCGACGGCCGCGAGGCCGGCTCCCCGCCCTCGACGCTGATCGACTTCTTCCCCGAGGACTTCCTGCTGGTCATCGACGAGTCGCACGTCACCGTCCCGCAGATCGGCGCCATGCACGAGGGCGACGCCTCCCGTAAGCGCACGCTGGTCGAGCACGGCTTCCGGCTCCCGTCGGCGATCGACAACCGGCCGCTGCGCTGGGAGGAGTTCGAGGAGCGGATCGGGCAGACGGTGTACCTGTCGGCCACGCCCGGCCCGTACGAGCTGGCCAAGCAGCGCGACGAGCCCTCGAAGGCCCCGGTGGAGCAGATCATCCGCCCGACCGGCCTGGTCGACCCGCAGGTGGTGCTCAAGCCGACCCAGGGCCAGATCGACGACCTGGTCGCCGAGGTGCAGGCCCGGGCCGCGCGCAACGAGCGCTCGCTGGTGACGACGCTGACCAAGAAGATGTCCGAGGACCTGACGGACTACCTGCTGGAACGCGGCGTCCGGACCCGCTACCTGCACTCCGAGGTCGACACCCTGCGCCGGGTGGAGCTGCTGCGCGAGCTGCGCCTGGGCGAGTACGACGTCCTGGTCGGCATCAACCTCCTGCGCGAAGGCCTGGACCTGCCCGAGGTCTCCCTGGTCGCGATCCTGGACGCGGACAAGGAAGGCTTCCTGCGCAGCGGCCGCTCCCTGATCCAGACCATCGGCCGCGCCGCCCGCAACGTCTCCGGCGAGGTCCACATGTACGCGGACACGATCACCCCCTCGATGCGCCTGGCGATCGACGAGACCAACCGCCGCCGCGAGAAGCAGGTCGCCTACAACGTGGCCAACGGCGTCGACCCCCAACCCCTGCGCAAGCGCATCGCCGACATCACCGACCTGCTGCTACGCGAGGACGCCGACACCGCCGAGCTCCTGGGCGGCTCCGGGCGCCAGCAGTCGCGGGGCAAGGCACCGGTGCCGGGCGTGGCTTCGAAGGGGAGCGTGCGGACCCTGGACCTGGCCGGCAAGCCGGCCGAGGAGCTGCTGGGGCTGATCGAGGACTTGTCGCAGCAGATGCACGCGGCTGCGGCGGAGTTGCAGTTCGAGTTGGCGGCTCGGTTCCGGGATGAGATTGGGGAGTTGAAGAAGGAGTTGCGGGCTATGCAGGCGGCTATGTAGGGGCTGTTGGTTGGTTGGTTGGTTGGTTGGTTGGCTTGGGGCGGCTGGCGGCTGGCTGGCGTGGAGCGGCTGGCCTCGCGGGCCTTGGTGGGCTGTTGGCTCGCGTGGGGCTGTCAGCCCGGGGCGGTTGCTGGTGCGGCGTGCTTGCTCGGTGGTCTGGTCGGTCGCGGGCCGATGGTTCCGCAACCGGGACGCGTGGCTGGCCGGCTATGGGGTCGCCGACGGCTGCCGCTGCATGGATTCGCGCGCGGGATGCAGTTGTCGCGGTGGGGTTGGCCTAGATAGCAGGCCCCACCGCTCGGGAACATCCACGCGTGGCAAACAGCCGCGAGCGCACTGCCTCTGATGCCGCCGCTGCCCCTGATGCCAGCGCCGGCCCGCGTGCCTGATTCGCGGACCGGAGCAAGGCCCGTGGCTCGGCCAGCAAGCGCCAAGCTGTGTGCTGCCAGCTCGCCGAACGTGCCCTGCCGGTTCCGCAATGCGGCAGGTGCCGTGGCTGTTCTGTTCGCCACTGAGTGGCCGGCGCCGCGCCGAGACCCGCTGGCCGAGCCTGCCTGCTCTTGGTGGCCGTGCCCGCCTGCTTCTGCTCGCCGAGTCCGCCTGCTCCCATGCCGCCCCACCCGCCACCGCCGCGTGTCGGTGATATCCCCGGCACCGTGCCGGGCATTACTCTGGAAAAGAGGACCGGGAGTACTGCCATGACCAGGTTCGATCCCCACCGTATCCGCAGCGGCGACGAGCCCATGCACGCGCGCAGTCCGCTGCGCATGCGCCTGGTCATGGCGTTGATCGGGGTGGCCAGTGCCATCGGCGGGGTGGTCTTCTTCGTCACCCAGCACGCGGTCGGGTTCGTGGTCTTCTGCGCGGTGGTCGGGCTCGTCGCGCTGGTTGACGCGATCGTCGTGGTGCGCCACATCCGGCAGGGGGCGCATTGGCAGCCTGGGCGGGACATTCCGCCGTACCGGCCGGTCGAGGAGCCGGAGGAGCGGCTGCGGGAGCGTGCGCCGTTGTCGCAACACACGCGTGAGCACGTGTACTTGGCGATGATGGGGACGTGCCTGGTGCTGGTCATCCTCGCGTGGACGGTCGTGCGGCTGTTCTCGCCGGGGCTGGCGATCGCGATGAGTGTCGTGGCGGCGTTCATCCCGCCGTTCGCGGTGATGGTGGCCAATGCGCGGGGGCGGAATTGGTGATGGGGGACGTGCCGGCCCTGGATCCGTTGAGCTATCCCGGCCGGGTGATCGGTGAGCCCGCGTTGCTGTCGGGTGCGCAGGTGCTGGAGATGACTGCGAGCGCTGGGCCGATGGGGCGCTGGCGTGTGCAGGGGGCTGACTTTCTGGACGCGGCACTTGAGCAACTCGCTCAGCCACCGACCGGGAAACGCCATCCGGTCATCGCGATCGGCTCCAACGCGGCACCCGCACAGCTCCACTACAAGCTGACCCGCCTCGCGCTGCCGTCTGTGGTTCCGATGACGCCGCTGACCGTATCAGGGCTCGGCATCGGCGTATCCGCCCATGTCGCGCTCAACGGCTACGTCGCTAATTCCCCGTTTGCCGACCCCGGCAGCGTGGCGCAGGCGCGGGTCGTTCTGACGCTCCTAGACGCCGAACAACTGCGAGCCGTGGACGATACCGAGCTTCCCCGCTACCGCAGGGTCCTGTTGTCCCGCGACGAGTACCCGATGGTGCTGCCGTCGGGGGAGCGGCTGGAGGCCGCGTATCTGTACGCCAACGCCGCCGGAGTGCTGGCCGGCGAAGACGGAAAGCCGCTCACTCCCACCGCCCAGCCCACGCTCCTCGCCGCGTTGCTGGAACGGTCCGCGCGTTTACGCGAGCTGTTCGACTCGCCCCAGGACTGGGTCGACAAGGCACGCGCGGATCCGGGGCTACGGGCCGCGGCGAAGCAGATCTTCATCGAGTCAGGGTGGGTCGTCCCGCAGGACGCCTTGCTCCGCAACGAATGCGACCCCGCTACCGCCGCTCTCACCTACAACGTCGTATCGCCTCTGGCGACCAGCCACGAGCACCCGTAGGCTGCTGCCGTCGCGCATACTGTAACGTGTTCTAGTTCCGTCCCAGCCCCCGGCGAGGAGCCTCCATGACCGCGGACCTCAAACTCGGCCTCCAACTCGGCTACTGGGCCTCCAAGCCGCCCGAGTATGACTGGGTCGGCCTGGCCAAGGAGGCCGAAGACCTCGGCTACGACTCCGTGTGGACCGCCGAGTCGTGGGGTTCCGACGTGTTCTCGCCCCTGGCCTACCTCGCGGCCAGCACCAGCCGCATCCGGCTCGGGACCGGCATCGCGCAGATGGCCGCGCGCACGCCCACCGCCACCGCCATGCACGCCATCACCCTGGACCACCTGTCCGGCGGCCGCGTCATCCTGGGGCTGGGGCTGAGCGGGCCGCAGGTGGTCGAGGGCTGGTACGGCCGGCCGTACCCGAAGCCCCTGGCCCGCACGCGCGAGTACGTGGACGTGATTCGCAAGGTCCTGCGACGCGAGACGGTAACGAACGACGGCGAGTACTACCCGCTGCCGTATCAGGGCCTGGACTCGCTGGGCCTGGGCAAGCCCCTGCGCACCAACCTGCGCCCGCTCCGCAAGGACCTCCCGCTCTTCCTCGGCGCCGAAGGCCCCAAAAACGTGGCCCTCACCGCCGAGATCGCCGACGGCTGGCTCCCGCTCTACTACGTCCCCGAACGCCCCGAGGTCTACGCCGACCAGATCGCCGGCGCCAAGGACGGCTTCGAGATCACCGCCATGGTCCACCTCGCCTTCACCGGCCCCGCCCCCGACGACATCGAACAGGCCCTGTGGCCCATCAAGGGCGCCCTGGCCTTCTACGTCGGCGGCATGGGCGCCAAGGGCGCGAACTTCCACAAGAACCTCATGGTCCGCATGGGCTACGAAGCCGAAGCCGACCGCATCCAGGAACTGTTCCTCGACGGCAAGCGCGACGAGGCCGTGATGGCCGTCCCCAGCGCCTTCGCCGACGAGATCTCGCTGGTCGGCCCGACAGCGCGGATCAAGGAGCGCTTGGCGGCGTGGCGGGAGTCTCCGGTGACGACGTTGCTGGTGACGGCTCGGGAGTCGGAGACGCTGCGGGGGTTGGCGGAGTTGGCGTTGTAGGAGGTAGTGGCGCCGCCGAAAGCCGTTGCAGCAGAACGTTGCGATGTCGGGATTCGGGCAGCGAGTCGATGAGGTCGAACAGGTCCCCACGGGCGTCTGCGGGGAGGTCGCCGAATTCCGCTGCGGAGACGAGAAGGGTCGCGGCGGCATAGCGAAACGTTCCCTGCTCGGAGCCCGGATCCCACGCTGCTGCTTCGGTGAATGCCAGCAGGTCTGTGACCTCGTGCGGGACCGGCGATTTCGCGAACGGTGCGAACAGGGCTGCGAGCAGGACGTGTCCCGCCGACACGACGCGGTTGTCGGCCGTTACCACGATCGACCGGCTGAGTTCTGAAGCGGCGTGGAACAACGGCAGTAGCGAGTGGGTGTCCAGGTCGCGGAAGTGATCTGTAAGAAGGTTGGCACTTGCGTGGGCGAGCTTCGAGTCGGTAGAGATACGGAGGCCTGCGAAGTCTTGTATTCCGGTGGGCGTGAACGTCCATTCAAAGCCGATGCGGTCGGGGCCCGGCTCGATATCTGGTCTCTCCAATCGGATCAGGCGATCGTCGTCCTTCATGGTCCGCGTCAACCTGACGCGGCTGATCAGGCCGATCCAGCCTTCGCTACGCAACTGGCCATACCAGGTATGCGCTTCCGGCGCCCAGGCGCTGCGTTTGCCAGGAAAGAGCTGTGCGTAGGTGATGCATCCACCGACGGTGACCGCGAGCAGCACAAGGTTCGCACGCCAGATGGCGTACCGCTTGACCAAGTCCATCCTGCCCGGCTGATAGTCGGGCATGGGGTTCGCCGGACGGCCGTCGTATGCCGCGTGGAACAACGTGAGCAGAACCGTCGTCACCGACGCGCGTTTCTCAGCGCTCCACCGGTCGACCATGGCGGTCAGGAAGTCCATGATCGGTGCTCGGGACGCGAGACAGTCGTAGCTGAGCAGAGCACGTAGCAATCCATCGTTGGCCGTGTAGGAGACGGCGTTGTAGAGCGCGTCACGCTGTGCGGCCAGTTCCCCGAGCAGGCGGTTCACCAGGCGGGCTATCAGATACTCGCCGAAGGTCGCGTGCAGGAACTCGTAAGTCTGAAGCTCACGTTCGCCGCGCATGGTCTTCGCGCCGTGGACGAAGAAGAACCGACCGGTGATCTTCTGCCCCGTGCTCAGCGTCGATCGCAGGGTGCTGTCGTTATGCGTGCCCTCCCATATGCCCAGGGCCTGGAAGTCCTTGGTGAGGCTTTCGTCATCGACCCACTGCGCACCCCGATTGAACATGGCGAACGAGACCACGGACAGGCGGAGGAGCTCGGCCTCGACCCGTTGATCCACGTCGGTGACACCGGGGTCCTTCATCACCTCCCGGCGCGCGAACTCCTTGAGTAGCCGCTCGTAGACCGACCCCTGGTCCAGGTCCGGGTCGATGGCCGCCAGTGCGTTGTCCGCAGCGTCGTAGAGGGCGAGCATCAACAGCAGTAGCGGCTGCTCGGCGAGCTCGCGATACCGCGCGATCGTGGTCGTCGACAGCGGTTCCACGCCTCGTTCCACGAGCGAGGCGCCGTTCTTCCGGTTCCAGATGCCGACCCACGCCGCGATCTGCTCGTCGTCGAATGGTTCCAGCCGGATGACCGGCGTCCCGGAGGGGACCACGGCCCGATCGGCGACGGCGGTGCGGGTGGTGACGATGACCGCGACCGAGCGCCCCTGGTCGAGTTCGCGCTCCTGGAAGCGCTCGATGCGCTGGAGGAAGTCGGTCTGCATGACACCCGTGGCCTGAAGCAACTCGTCGAACCCGTCGAGGATGACGACCGGCAGCAGGTCCGGCCGGCCCTTCACGAACGGGGCCCACTGCACGCGTTCGCCGGTCTGGTCCCGGATCGCCGACTCGATGTGGTCCTGGAGATCCGCGTCGGCGTTGACGTGGCGCAGCTCGATGCGGATCGGCAGGAACCGTTCGGCGGGCAGCCGCGCGGCCAGGACGCGGGTGAGGACCGACTTGCCCGAACCCGGCTGGCCGAGGACCAGCAGCGGCACGGTCGGGGCGTGCCGCGACATCAGGTAGGAGGCGAGCGCGCCGGGCAGGTCGTCGCGCACCTCCGGGCTGTCCCAGTCCTGGATGGGGAGCCCCGCGAACGCGAGCCGAAACCGGTGGCTCACGTACCCCTCGCCCAGCGACGGCGGCGTGAGGGCGGAGCCTGGGCCAGGGCCGTCGGTGAGGACGATCGGCTTGTCCAGGGCAGCTCGGTGCGCGCGGTTCAACGATTCCAGCGGCCCGGCCGACAGCGGGCTGCTCAAGGGCGCGAGCAACTGCTCCAGCTCGGCGAGGCCGGTTGTCAGTCGTTCACGGGTCGCGGCGTGCGCTTCGAGATTGAGCCAGACCTCGAACTCGGGGCAGTCGACGGCCAGCTGCCGCAGGTACTCGTGGTAGCGGGTCGTGGCGTCGATGGGTACCCGCTCGAGGATCAGCTTTTGGAGCGTGTCCGTCTCGGTATCGTCCAGCGAGTCCCAGAAGCCGAGGGTGTGCAGATAGGGATCCACCCGTGCCGACAGGGATCGGAAGTCCGCGCCGGAGTCTTCGAACTCGAACAGCGGCATGCGGGTGGTCTCGCTCAAGACCTGGAAGAGCTTGCGCCATCCCGTGTCTGCGGGTGCCTCGGCGGCCAACTGTGCTTGTTCGGAGGCCAACTGGGCTTGCTCGGTGGCCGAGAACCGCACCCTCCACTCGCCCAAAGCATCAGCGAGAGCATCAAAGTACGCAGTTATCCGTATGACCTCATGCGCCGCATGAATCCGCTCAGTCCGCGTCAGCCGATCGATGCCCCGCAGCTTCTCCCCGAACCGGTCCAGCACCTTCCCCAGCAGCCGCAGCGCCTGTTCCCGTGCTTCGAAGAGGTCGAACACGCCCGCGCCGAGCAGCATCGTGGCGCTGGCGTCGTCCAGCAGTTTGATGAGCTGGTTCTCGCCGCCGGCCAGTACTTTGACCGCGTCCATATAACGCAAAGACCGCCGCATCCGACCATCATGTCGGGTGCGGCGGTCTTCGATCTGGAGAATCTGGAGAATCAGGGTTCTCATGAAGGGGCGGTGTTCACGGCGCCGTGGGCGGTCCGTCCTGGTCCGCCAGGAAGCGCTCGAACTCCGCCGCCAGTTCGTCCGCGGTGGGCATCCTGCCGTCGTTGTCGCTGAGCAGGTTCTTGCGGTCCGTTACGTTGAACGCGTCGTACTGCCGCTCCAGGGCGCGCACTACGTCCTCGACCTCGGAGGATTCCTGGACCTGGCGCTCGATGTCCTCCGAGGCGCGGCGGGCGGCGTCGCGCAGTTCCACGTCGGGCAGGACCAGGCCGGTGGCTTCGGAGACGGCGCGCAGGAGGCGGATCGCAGCTTGCGGATACAGGGAGCTGGCCAGGTAGTGGGGGACGTGGACGGCGAAGCCGGCGGCGTCGTGGCCCCATTCGCCCAGGCGGTACTCCATCAGGGAGGCCGCCGAGCTGGGAACCTGGAGGCGGTCCAGGACCGGCTGGTCTGTGGTGTCGACCAGGCCGGGGTTGGTGGCGTGGGCGGTGATGCCCAGGGGCCTGGTGTGCGGGATGCCCATGGGGATGCCGTGCATGCCGACCGTGATGCTGATGTCGTAGTGCTCTACCAGGCTGCGGACGGCCAGGGCGAACAGTTCCCATTCGCGGTCTGGCTCCAGGCCGTCCAGGAGCAGGAAGCGCTTGCCGGCTCCGTCGGTGAGCAGGTGCAAGTCCAGGGCCGGGTCTTCATAGTGGTCGTAGTGGTCTTTGTCGAAGGTCATCGTGGGGCGCCGGCTGCGGTAGTCGATGAGCCGGTCCACGTCGAAGGAGGCGACCAGGCGGTGGTCGAACTGGTCCAGCAGGTGCTCGCTGGCCAGCCGGCCGGCGCCGCCGGCGTCCATGAAGCCTTCCATCTGGTGCAGCATGACGACGCCGGCCAGGCCCGGTGTGCCGGGCGCCAGCTCGTACAGAGCTTTGGGATCCTTGCGCGCGACCACTGTGAAGCACCTCATCCGTCTCGTCGGGCTGTCCGGCCGTTCACGTCCAGCCTAACCATCAGCGACCGGCGGGTGGTGATCTATTCCACGCCGAGCCGCCCGCGTTCAGGACGCCGAGCGCCGGATCCGTCCGGCGTATCTCGCCTCGAGCTCGTCGTTGTGGGTGTCGGTGCCGATGGCGTTCGCCGACAGGTAGATCGGTGCCTCGATGCCGCGCTCGGCCAGCAGCCGGATCGATTCGGCGATCATCGCCTGGGCCAGGACCGCGTTGCCGACCGAGGAGATGCCGCACACGTTCGCGCCGAAGGAGGGCAGCGGCAGCACCGAGTCGCCGTACGGGGCGCCGTTGTCCAGCACCACGTCGGCGAAGTCCTTCAGGCGCTTGCCGGAGGAGTGCCGCGAGGTGATGCGCGCGGTGTGCTCCAGGGAGGTGACGGCGATCAGCTTGTGCCCGAGCGAGGTGACGTGCTCGGCCAGGTCCACGATCACGCCGTTGCCGCCGGAGTTGGAGGCGATGATGAACACGTCCTGCGGCTCGACCGGCGCCAGGTCGTAGATCCGCTTGGCCAGCCCCTCCCGGCGCTCGATCTTGGGGTCGTTGAGGAAGTCCACCGACTCCCCGCCGAACAGGATCAGGTCGCGCAGCGCCAGCTTGTTGCTCGGCACGAACCCGCCGGCCCGCCCGGCCACCTCCATCGCCAGCGCCTCGGAGTGCCCGGTCCCGAACGCCTGCAGCACGCCCTCGTTCGCGATCGAGTCCGCGACCAGGGCGCCGGCCGCCGCGACCGCGTCCAGCTGGGTCTTCTCGATATGCTCCAGCACCCGGCGGACCTCGGCGAGGTATCCGGTCGGCGACAGCTCCGGCGGCAGGGACTCCATGGGCTTCTCCCTCGGTGCGGTTCGGTGACCCGGATCGGTGTGGTTTACCGGTGTGCTCTATCGGTGTGGTCTAAACCACATAGATCCGTGTCCACTAAAGCAGATTCGGCGCTCGTCCGTACTTCGGTTTGCGTTATAGCCCGCGCTCCTGGGACCATCGAGGTATCGGAGGGGAGTACTCCCCAATCGGACGGGCCGTCATCACGGAGCCTCAAAGCTCCCGGTCCCCCAGCCTGAGCTGCGGTTTAGGCGGAGAAGACTTCCGGCGCTTGTGCACGTCTTGACAACGCCGGAGGAGCCCCGCAATGCATGTCAGCCTCACCGTCTGGATCGTCACCATCGCCGTGCTGGCCGCGGCCGTGGGCCTGGACCTGTGGCACGGCATCCGCTACCCGCACGCGATCAAGACCCGCGAGGCCGCGGTCTGGGTGTCCGCCATCGTCGCCGCCAGCATCCTGTTCGGCATCGGTGTCTGGTACTTCACCAGCCATCGCTACGGCAGCGAGTTCTTCGCCGGCTGGATCACCGAATACAGCCTCAGCGTCGATAATCTGTTCGTCTTCGTCATCATCTTGACCAAGCTGCGCGTCCCGCGCGCCTACCAGTCCCAGGTGCTGCTGTGGGGCGTGGTGATGGCCCTGGTGCTGCGCGGCATCTTCATCGGCGTCGGCAGCGCGGTCATCAACCAGTTCAGCTGGATCTTCTACTTCTTCGGCGCGTTCCTGGTCTACACCGCGGTCAAGCTCGCCGCCGGGCACGGCGGCGAGGAGGACTTCAAGGAGAACCGGCTGCTGCGCCGGGTGCGCACGGCCGTGAAGACCACCGACGACTACGACGGCGCGCGGCTGGTCACGCACGTCGGCGGGCACCGGCGGTTCACCCCGATGCTGATCGTGATGGTCGCGATCGGCTCCACCGACCTGCTGTTCGCGCTGGACTCCATCCCGGCGATCTTCGGGCTGACCAAGGAGCCGTACATCGTCTTCACCGCCAACGCCCTGGCGCTGCTGGGCCTGCGGCAGCTGTACTTCCTGCTCGGCGCACTGATGGACCGGCTGGTGCACCTGTCCTACGGGCTGTCGGCGATCCTGGCCTTCATCGGCGTGAAGATGGTCTTCGAGGCGCTGCACGGCTCCGGGGTCGAGCACATCGGGCCGGTCACCGTGCCGACGATCGGGATCGCGGTTTCGCTGGGGGTCATCATCGGGGTCCTGGCGATCACGACGGTGACCAGCTTGTGGAGCACGCGGGGCGCGGAGCCGGCGGAGGCGGAGCCGGTGGAGACGGGTCTGGTCGAGCAGGTATCGGCGGAGAAGCAGCCGGTGGAGACGAATCTGGTCGGGCAGGAATCGGTGGAGCAGGAATCGGCGAAGAAGGAACCGCTGGAGAAGTAGCGTCGCCCGACCTCCGGGCGAGAGGTCGTTTTCCCAGGCGCCGACCGGATGTGGCATGCTGCCGCGCGAATCTTGTCAGTATCCTGTGAGACCCAGGGGGGTCAATGAACGGCTTCGCGAAATTCGTCGTGCGCGGGAACGTCATCGGGCTGGCCGTCGGCGTCGTCATCGGCGCCGCGTTCAGCGCGATGGTCACCGCGTTCACCGGGGCGTTCCTCACGCCGCTGATCGGCTGGGCGACCGGCGGCATCGGCGACTACAGCCAGAAGCACTTCTCGCTGGGCAAGACGACCTTCCCCTACGGGCTGTTCGTCAACGCCGGCATCAGCTTCCTGCTCACCGCCGCCACGCTGTACTTCCTCATCGTGCTGCCGGTGAACAAGCTCACCGAGGAGTTGAACCCGCACCACGACCTGTCGCACTCCAAGCGCCCCTGCCCGGAGTGCTTGCAGCAGATCCCGGCGCGGGCCCGGCGGTGCAGCTTCTGCACCTCGACCGTGAGCCCGATCCTCGACGAGGATTCACCGCTGCTCACCGACGACGTCCCCGGCGCGATCCCGCTGCGTGCCGAGCTGCCGGAGATGAGGGAGCCCGAGCCGGAGCCCGAGCCGGAGCCTGAGTCGGAGCCCGAGCCGGAGTCGGAGCTGGTGCCGGCGGCCGGCCTCAAGCCGGTGGCCGGCGCCGCGAGCGCAGGTGCGTGAACAGCGCCATTGCGGTTGCGGCGACCAATAAGGTCGCCGCATGAGCTACTTGCAGGGACCGATGTTCCTGGTGACCTGGATCGTGACGGTGGTCGTGCTCGGCTCCGTCGTGCGGCGGCTGCTGGGCGTCCGGTTCTCGGCCACCCGGCTGATCATCGCCGCCGGGATCTCCTTCGCGGCGTCCGCGCCGATCCTGAACGCGATGCTCGGTCCCAAGCTGCCCGACGGCACCCTGGCGGACGCCAGGAAGCCGCTGCTGCTGGTGTTGGCGATGCTGGTCATCCTGCTGCCCAGCATGGTGTTCCTGGTGGTCGCTGAGGCATTGGCGCCCAGCGGCAGCCTGCCGACCCCGCTGGAGTGGGTCAGGGGCCTGCGCAGCCGGGTGGCGCGCTCCCGCCGGTACTGGCGGTTCACCATGATCCTGATGCGCCACGGCCTCGGTCCTTATCTGCGAGGCCGGCGGCCGCAGGCGAACATCGGCCGGTCGTTGCGGGAGGCGCTGAACGAGGGCGGGCTGACGTTCATCAAGTTCGGCCAGATCCTGTCCACCCGCCGCGATCTGCTCCCGGCCGAGGTCGTCGACGAGCTCTCGCTGCTGCAACACCAGGCCGCCTTCGTGGCGTGGCCGGAGATCGAGGCCGTGTTGGCCGCCGAGTACGGAGCGGTCGGGAAGGTCTTCGACCGGTTCGACCGCGAGCCGCTGGCCGCGGCGTCGGTCGCGCAGGTGCACACCGCGCGGCTGCTCTCCGGCGAGGAGGTGGTGGTCAAGGTGCGCCGGCCCGGCGTCACCACGCAGGTGAACCGCGACCTGGACATCATCCGGCGGCTGGCCCGGACGCTGGAACGGCGCACGTCCTGGGCCCGGTCGCTGGGCGTCGTGGCGCTCGCCGAGGGGTTCGCGAACGCGCTGCGCGAGGAGTTGGACTTCCGGATCGAGGCCCGGAACCTGGCGGCGGTGGCGGTGACCCGGGTCGAGGGGGTGGCCGTGCCGAAGGCGTTCACCGCGCAGTCCTCGGCGCGGGTGCTGGTGATGGAACGGTTCGACGGCGTGCCGTTGCGGCGGGCGATGCCGGAGCTGGCCGAGCGCGGGATCGATCCGCGCGAGTTGGCCGAGCGGCTGCTGGACTATCTGCTGCGGCAGGTGATGATCGACGGCGTCTTCCACGCCGATCCGCACCCCGGCAACATCCTGCTGCTGCCCGACGGCCGGCTGGGGATGCTCGACTTCGGCTCGGTGGGCCGGCTGGACTCCGCGCTGCGGTCGTCGATGCAGCGGCTGCTGGCGGCTGTCGACGCGGGGGACCCGCTGTATCTGTGCGACGCGGTGCTGGAGGTGATGACGGCGCCGGAGGACATCGACGAGGCCGCGCTGGAACGGGACCTGGGGCGGTTCACGGCGCGGCATCTGCGCCGCGACTCAGGGTTCGACGTCGCGATGTTCACGGACCTGTTCCGGATCGTCACCTCCCACGGCTTGGCGGTCCCGGCCGAGGTCGCGGCGGTGTTCCGGGCGTTGGGGACGTTGGAGGGGACGCTGAGCGAGCTGACGCACGACTTCGACATCGTCACCGAGGCGCGCAAACTGGCCGGCGGGTACGCGGCCGAGAAGCTGACGCCGGACGCGCTCAAGCGTGAGGCCACGGCCGAGTTGGCCGCGTTGGTGCCGATGCTGCGGCGGCTGCCGCGCCGGGTGGACCGGCTGGTCGGGGCGCTGGAGGGCGGCAAGCTGAGTGTGAACGTGCGGCTGTTCGCCGACCGGCGGGACCGGGAGGTGGTGACCCGGCTGGTGCACCAGGTGCTGATCACGGTGCTCGCGGCGACGTCCGGGGTGATGGGGGTGCTGATGGTCGGGCGGCAGAACGGGCCGATGGTCGGGAAGTCGGTGAGCCTGTACCAGTTCCTCGGGTACAGCTTCTTGGCGGTGGCCAGCGTGTTGGCGTTGCGGGTGCTGGTGGTCGTGTTCCGGCGGCCTGAGGAGTGAGTTTGCGTTTCGCCTGGGTCTGAGGGCTGGGGCTGCTCTGCCGGCTTTCGATTCCCCGCTGGTTTTCACTTTCCCTGCTGGTTTTCACTGACAGTCGGTGTCAGCGAACCTGTCGAGACTGGGGCTCATGGAACTCGCAAGCGCCACGCGGCGGGCCGAGCGGCTGCTCGTACCCGCCGCTTTCGTCACCGCCCTGGGCAACAACGTGCAGCTGATCGCCGGGGCGCTGCTGATGATCCGGGACGACCGGACGATGTTGTCGGTCGGCCTGCTGTTCGTCGCGGTGGCCGTGCCGCAGGTGGTGCTCTCGCCGTACTTCGGGCGGCTGGCGGACCGGCACGACCGGCGGCGGCTGTGGATCGGGTGCGATCTGGCGTCGGCGGTGCTGGCCCTGGCCCTGCCGGTGTGGCTGGCCTGCGGCGGGGCGCAGGGGGTGGGGGTGTATGCGGCGAACTTCGCTTTGGCGGTGGTGGCGGCGCTGTTCTTCCCGGTGAGCAACGCGATGGTCAAGGAGCGGGTGCGGGCCTCGCAGGTGCGGCGGTTCAACGCGAACTACGAGATGGCCACGCAGGGCGGGATGTTGCTGTCGGCGACGGTCGGGGGGTTGTTGGTGCAGCGGTTGGGGGCTTCGCCGTTGTTGGTCTTCAATGCGGGGACGTTTTTGGTGTCGGCGGTTTTGGTGGCGGGGGTTGGTGGGCGTGCCGGTGCCGGTGCCGGTGCCCGTGCCCGTGCCCGTGCCGGTGCCGGTGCCGGTGCCGGTGCCCGTGCTGGTGCTGGCGTTGGGCGGGGGCTTGCTCTAGAGGTCGAGCCAGGCGCTGAATCGGTTGCGGTGGCTCGGGTTCCCAATTCCGATTCCGATTCCGGTCGCGGCTCACGAGGTCCCCGGTCAGCCCCGCTCGCCCGGTTGATCTTGCTCTACGCGCAGGGCAGCGTGGTGGTGACGGTGTTCAACGCGCTGTTGCCGAAGCTGGTCATGGGGGAGTGGGGACGCGGGGCGGGGTTGTTCGGG
>NZ_JAAFZA010000082.1 GCF_015356865.1 Catenulispora pinisilvae | reverse complement strand
GTGCTCGGCGCTGTCGACGGCGAGCTGGTGGGGGTCGTGGTGGGCGGTGAGGTGGGCGGGGCCCACTTGACGTCGGCAGTCGCAGAGACGGGTGCGCTCTGTCCCTGCGCGAGGATCAGGTTCTGCGAGGGCCTGCCGTCGTGGGAGACGAAGACTCTGCCGGCATCGATGTTGGTGACGGTGCCCGAGGCGATCACGTGGACGTCGCCGTTGGTCGGTGTGTTCGGCAGCTGCACGTAGACCGTGTCGCCGCTCTTGAAGGTCTGCTTGGCAGAGATTGCCTTGCCGTCGGCGTCCAACAGCTTGGCGCCGGTTTTGCCCGGGTCGGCGAGGGTCACCGATATGAACGAGCCGGAGGTGTTGCTGCTCAGCTGGAAAGCGACCTTGCCACCGGCCTGCGGGGCGGCCTTCGAGGCCGGGGTGATGCTCAGCGAGGACTGCGGCTGGCCGGTGTCGTTCATGTGGCCGGTGGCCTGGGTCATCAGCCAGTTGTAGAAGTCGATGACGTGCGAGCCGTTGACATCCTTGTTGGGGTCGTCGGGCTTGCCCGGGTCGCCGAGATTCTGCGCGTCCTTCTCCGCGTTCGCGTCCAGCTTGAGCTTGCCGGTGGAGTCCGAGAAGGTCCAGATCGCAGCCTGGGTGGCCGCCACCGCTTCCTTGTCGCTCAACCCGCTGACGCCCGCGGTGCCGGCCAGCGTGGTGGCGTCGACCTGCGGGAAGGAGTTGTCGAGGATCCACTTGATCCCCTCAAGGTGCTGCTGGTCTATGCCGATCCGCTGGCTCTCCGACGTCCAGTCGTGCTCGTCATAGGTCTCTAGTTCCTGGAGCTCGACCTTCTCCTGGATGCAGTACGTCCAGAGTTGACCGCCACCCGGTACCTTCAGACCTATCAGCTCCGCGGGGTCGGCCTTGTCGGTCATGGCGACCATATTGCCGTCTTTGCTGTTGTTGAACGTCGCACCCGTCACGCCGCCATCGGAGGTCTGACCGCCGGTGGTCGTCCCGTCCGCGTGCGCCGTGCCCGCCACCATCGCGGTGGATGCGGCGCCGATGAACATGGCGGCGGCGATTCTCCGTCCGTTCGTGGACGTCGGTTTCTGCATGGATCCCCATCCCTTTACGTCGCTTTGACACCGTATGAAGACCAAACCGGTGCCCAGAACACGCATACGCTATTAGATGGACGGCGAATTCGCTCCCTTACCCCTAAGTGATTCTGTTCTCTTGCGTGGACTGGGCCATCGGGAACGGGTTCGTGCCGCATACTTGACCCCGGAGTCAAAAACGGTGCTACCGTGAACCCTGTGGGCAGGCCGAAGAACTTCGAACCGGACGTGGTCATCGCGCAGGCGATGGAAACGTTCTGGACCAAGGGCTATGCCGACACGTCCCCCGCCGACCTCGCCGAGGCCACTGGCGTCGGCAAAGGCAGCCTGTACCACTGTTTCGGCTCCAAGCGTGAGCTGTTCGGCAAGGTCCTGGACCTCTACAACAAGGTCGGCGCCGAAGTGACCGAGCAGGTTCTGTCGGAGCCTGGCACGGCCAAGGAACGCATCCGCGCGCTGCTCGTCCTGCTCGTCGATATGGACCTGGACGGCCCGGTTCGCCGCGGCTGCCTGGCCCAGAACGCGGTCGCCGAGATCGGTGGCCACGATGAGGCGGCCAAGCGGGCCGTGCTCCGTATGGAACAGCGCATGGTCGAGCTCTTCGCCGCGCGCCTCGAACAAGGGCAGCGCGACGGCGACGTCGATCGGGCGCTGAATGCGCGGGCGCAGGGGCTCTACTTGGAAACGACGCTCGCCGGGTTGCGGACCATGGCGATGACGTTCGACCGGAAGGCCCTGTACCAGATCATCGACACCGCCTTAGCAGGCCTCTGAGACGCGCGTTTGCTTAGTGCGCGTCTGAATGCGCCTGCCCTTCTCATGCCCTGATTTTTGACCTGTAGTTCAAGAACTATCGGAGGGAAAGACCATGGACCTCGGCATCACCGGCAAGACCGCGCTCGTCACCGGCGCGAGTCGCGGCATCGGCCTGGCGATCGTGCAGACCCTGGCCGCGGAGGGGGTGCGGGTGGTCGGCGCCGCGCGGACCGTCACCCCGGAGCTCGAAAAGGCCGCCGCGGCAACGGCTTCCGTCGACCTCAGTACCCGCGACGGCGCGCGGGCGGCCGTGGAACAGGGGCTGGCGGCCGTCGGCGGGATCGACTTCCTCGTCAACAACGTCGGCGGGGGTGACCCGAGTGGGATAGAGCTCGGCGGGTTCCTCGACGTCGAGGACGAGCAGTGGCAGCGGATCTTCGACCTCAACCTGTTCAGCGCGGTGTGGACGACGAAGGCGGCGCTGCCGAGCATCCTGGAGCGCCGGGGTGCGATCGTCGGCATCTCCTCGATCAACGCCCGCGTGTCCACCAACGCGCCGGTCGGCTACGCGGAGGCCAAGGCGGCGCTGAACCAGTTCGACAAGCGGCTGAGCGAGGAGCTGGCTCCGCGCGGGGTGCGGGTGAACACCGTCTCCCCGGGCCTGGTCTCCAGCCCGCTGTGGACCGACCCGAGCCGCTTCGGCGGCAAGGTGGCCGACGCCTTCGGGGTGAGCCACGCCGACCTGCTCGCGAGCCTGCCCGGCCAGGCCGGCGTGGCCTCGGGCCGGTTCAGCGAGCCCGCGGAGGTGGCGGATCTGGTCGCCTTCCTGCTGTCCGACCGCGCGGCCAACATCCACGGTGCCGACTACGTCATCGACGGCGGGACCCTCAAGGCCGCGTGATGTCTAAAGGCGCTTACCCGCATCGCTTACTCGCGTCTAAGAGCCCTTACTCGCCCGACCGGGCCCCACGCGTCGCCCCGACCGAAGCGGCGACCACACACAGCACCGCGACCCACTGCGACCAGCCCAGGGACTCCCCGAGCACGACCAACCCGATGAGCGCCGCGACCGCCGGCTCCAGGCTCATCAGGATCCCGAACACCCGCGGCGGAATCCGCCGCAGCGCCTCCAGATCCAGCGAGTAGGGCACCACCGACGACAGCAGCGCCACGCCGAGTCCCAAGGCCAGCACCCACGGCCGGAACAGCGTGGCGCCGCCGTCGGCCACGCCGAACGGCACGGTCACCACCGCGGCCACGGCCATCCCGAGCGCCAGGCCGTCGCCTTCGCTGGTGTGCCGGCCCAAGGCGGCGCCGGCCAGGATGTACAGGCCCCAGCAGACGCCGGCGCCGAGGGCGAACAGGACGCCGACCAAGTCGAGCTCGCCGCCGCCCTCGGTCAGCAGGAGCACCCCGCCGCCGGCCAGCACCGCCCACAACGCGTCCAGCCAGCGCCGCGAGCCGGCCAGCGCCACCGTCAGCGGGCCCAGGAACTCGGTGGTCACCGCGATGCCCAGCGGGATGCGGGCCAGGGACTGGTAGAAGCACAGGTTCATCCCGCCGAGCACCACGCCGTACGCGATCACCGCGCCCCACGCCCGCCGGTCCATCCGCAGCGACGGCCGCCAGAACAGCATCAGCGTCGCCGAGGCGAAGAACAGCCGCAGCGCCACCGCCCCGAAGCTGCCCACCGCGCCGAACAGGTGCGTGGCCAGCGCCGAGCCGAGTTGCGCGCTGAGCGTGCCGAGCAGCACCAGCAGCGTCGGTGGCACCGCGCCGAGGGCCCGGCCGGCCAGCGCGGCCGGGCCTGATCGGGGCGACCGGGACGGTGCCGGTGCCGGTGCCGGACCGCTGTCGGCCTCGCCGATGCTGAAGGTAGCCACGGGTGGATTGTGAACGATCGATGCGGCGCGTGCCTCCGATTTACGTCAGCGTGTGTTTAGGCCAGTGTGCGTTTGGTTCAGCCTGCGCTGAGCGTGTGCAAAGCCGCCTGGAACGCCGGATCGGTACCGTCCGCGAACTGTTCCGGTGTGAATGTCAGCACCCTGATGTCCGGCGGGACCCCGGTGATGTCGTACGTGCGCCCGAGCGGGTTGAGGTACTTCTCGTTCGGCAGCCCGAACGTCCAGCCGTTCGGCAGCTGTCGGTCCAGGAGGTCGGAGAACACACCCTGGGTGTTCTCGCCCACGACCACCGGACGCGGGGACCGGTCGAGCAGCGCCTGCGTGATCGTCTCCCCGGCGCTGAACGTGGAGCCGCTGGTCAGGATCGAGATCGGCCCGGAGTAGTGCGGCGTGGTCGAAGGATGGACCAGGAGCGGCTGCGGAACGGTGTAGCGGTCCGGATCGGCCGGATCGTCGCGGGCCTGCTTGGCGTACGCGAAGAACGTGCTCCCGGTGAGCCGCGAGGCCAGCGTCAGCCCGAGTGGATCGTCGCCGCCGCCGTTCACCCGCAGGTCCAGGATCAGGCCCCGCATATGGTCCGGTCCGCCGGTGCGCTCGGCGGTGAAGATGTCGTCGAGCGCGGCGCTGAACGCGGCGGCGTTGGCCGCGTACGTGTCCTGCGACGTGAAGCCGGTGAATCCGGAGATGCGCAGGTACCCGACCTGCCCGGGCAGTTCGGCGAAGCCGACGCGGCCCTGGCACCAGGTCTGCAACGCCGGGGCGGGGGAGCCGGGGGTCGGCGGCAGGTCGGCGTGCTCGATGAGGGCCACCGCCTGGTCGTCGAGCTGGCTGGATGGGAACTGCGTGCCGGGACGGATGGTGAAGATGGGAGGTCCGTCGGGCACCAGCCCGACGTGCGCGTCGTTCAGCGGCTTGATCATGGCGGCCAGGATGTCCCGCAACTGCGCGTCCGTGGTCTTGGCCGTGACCTGCGGCCGGTAGGCGGCGTAGACCTGGTTCCAGTCGACGCCGTGCTGTGCGAAGAACGGGTAGTTCTCGGCGAAGGTCTGCCAGAACACGTCGAAGGTCTCGATCGGCGTCGCCGGGGTCGGCTGGGTGCAGGCCGCCGGCAGGGCCGGCAGCCGGATCAGCGTGCGGGCGTTGACGTTCGAGTCGATGTGCCAGCGGGCCCGGTCCGGTCCCGGGCCCGCGGTGAAGGTCGAGACGCCGTCGTCCTCGATCTGCGGGTCGCGCAGGCAGCTGATCGCGGTGGTGTCGTAGGCCTCGAACGTGGTGCCGGTGATGCGCAGGATGGTTCCGTACCCGTCGGCACGCCAGACCCCGTCGAGCCGGTGGTCGGCGTTGGGGGCGGGCGAGGCCGCCGCCGAGGTCGTTGTCGCCGACGCCGGCCCCGCGGTCATCGCGCACGCGGCCAGCACGGACGTCGCCAGCACCGCGGCCGTCGTCAGGCTCGTGTATTTCGTCACGAGTCGATGCTTGTCCTCAGCGCACCTTTACAACACCGTGCTATCCCCCATCTTGCCTACCGGGCCAGCACCAGGACCAGCGACCCGGTCAGCGAGGGCTGGGCGCGCAGACGGCCGTGGCGCGCGTCCCACGCACCGGATTCCAGATCCCGGCGCAGCGCCTCGGTGTACTGCTCACTGGTCTCGGCGTCGACGAAGCTCCACGCCGAGCACGACTGCCGCGCGGCCGGGTCCAGCAGCCGTTCCGGGCGGCCGTAGTACGCCTCGTTGAAGCCGTCGGTGCAGTCCACCGGGATCGGCACCGGCGTCACCGTGACGTTCCCGCCCAACGCCTCGGCGATCGTGTCGATGGCCGGGTAGCGCCGGGCCTCGGTGTCCAGGACCAGCGGCGCGTATTCGTAGAGCCAGAAGTCGCGCACCAGATCCGGGTCGCAGGTCAGCACCGCGACCGGGCCGCTGGCCACCCGCCGCATCTCCCGCAGCCCCGCCTTCAGATCGCTCCACTGGTGCACGCTGAACGTGGTCATGGCGCCGTCGAAGGCGTCGTCGGGGAACGGCAGGTGCTCGGCGGTGGCGTCGATCGCCGCCGGCAGGTGCGCGGGGCGCTGGGCCCGCATCGAGGCCGACGGCTCGACCGCGGTCACCTCGAAGGCCGTCGACTCGTACGAACCGGCCCCGGCGCCGACGTTGACGACCGTCCGCGCCCCCGCGAGGGCCTGCTCTATCAGGGCCCCGATACGCGGTTCCGGCTGACGGTAGGCGGAGTAGCTGGTGCCGATGGTGCCGTAATCCGCGTCTCCGGCGCTGCCGTCGGTGGTTCGTTGTGTCATGCGAACGACCCTATAGGCCCTTACAGGTCCAAGGCCTGGACGGTCGAACCGGGATCCGGCCCGAGGATCGACGCCAGCCGGGGGCCCAGGTCACGGCAGGCGGCCAGCAGCATCGGGAGCAGGCGGGGGAAATCGCGCTCGGACAGGCGTTCGGCCGGTCCGGCGATGGTGATCGAACCGAGGGCTTCGCCGTCGCGATCCGCGTCCTCGCCCTCTGGATCCCCGTTGGTTACGTCCCCGCGATACGCCAACAGCGGCGCCGACACCCCGTTGACGCCGGGATGGTTCTCGCCGAAGGAGGCCTCGTAGCCGCGGTCGCGGATCGCCGCCAACTGTTGTGGCGTAAGGGATCCAAGCTCTGTGGTGAGCAACTCCTGCTCGGGCAGATACGCCAGGATGATCCGGCCACTGGCCCCGACGGCCAACGGCGACCGCTCGCCGAGCAGACCGGCCGGGTCGAGGATCGGCCCGGAGGGCGCCGGCACGCCGAGTACCAGGACGCGGGTCGAGCCGGAGCGCAGATGCAGCACGACCGCCTCGCCGGTGAGGTGGGCCAGCCGCGTGATGACCGGCTGGACGGCCCGCAGCAGCGCCGGACGCGGGCCGATCAGGGTGGCCAGCGCTACCGACCGGCCGGCCAGCCGGTAGCCGCTGCGTCCCAGGTGGTCGAGGTAGCCGTCACGCTCCAGCTCGCGCAGGACGCGGAAGGTCTGGGACTGCGACAGCCCGATGCGGTCGGCGACCGCGCGCAATGACGCCGGCTGGCGCATGCCGGCGAGCGCTTCCAGCACCTGGAGTCCCCGCAGCGCTGTGCTCACGCGGCCATACTTGCATATTGTGCAAGTTAGGTGGTGACGGCGGGCAGGGGCATGCGCCAATGAGCCCATGAGCGCACCGTCCAACCCCGCCGGCGTCACCGGACGCCTCGCCGCCTGGATCCACGACCTCGCCTGGGACGACGTCCCCGGGCACGTCCGCACCCGCGCCGCCCACCTGCTCCTGGACGGCCTCGGCTGCGCGCTGGTCGGTGCGCAGCTGCCCTGGTCCCGGCTGGCGACCGAGGCCGTGCTGGGCATCGAGGGCAGCGGCGACGCGGTGGTCATCGGCACCGGCCGGACCACCACGCCGGCCGGCGCCGCGCTGCTCAACAGCAGCTACATCCAGGGTTTCGAGCTCGACGACTTCCATCCGCTGGCGCCGCTGCACAGTGCCTCGCTGCTGGTGCCGGCGCTGCTGGCCACGGCCAGCCAGACCGGCCGCGCGGGGAGTGGCTCTGCGGAGACCGGCTGCGCGGAGACCGGCCGTGCAGTCGGCGGCGGCGCGGTCAGCGGCGGCGCGGCGAGCAGCCGTCCGGCGGTCGGCCGCGCGGTGAGCGGCCGGGACCTGCTGCTGGCCTCGATCGTCGGCTTCGAGGTCGGTCCGCGGGTCGGCGCCTCGATCGGCGGCACCGAGATGCTCTCCCGCGGCTGGCACTCCGGACCGGTCTTCGGCGCCTCCTCGGCCGCGGCGGCGTGCGCCAAACTGCGCGGCCTGGACCCGGCGCAGACCGAGGACGCCCTCGGCTTCGCCGCGACCCAGTCGGCGGGGCTGATGTCGGCGCAGTACGAGGCGATGGGCAAGCGGATGCAGCACGGATTCGCGGCCCGCAACGGCTTCTACTCCGCGGCGCTCGCGGCCACCGGCTACACCGGGATCGACCAGGTCTTCGAACGCGAATACGGCGGATACGTGGCGGTGTACGGCGAAGGCCACCCGACGGATGTCGAGGCGATTGTCAGGGGTCTGGGAGAGAGCTGGGAGACCACCATGGTGATGGTGAAGTCCTGGGCCGTGATGGGCGGCCTGCACGGCGCCGTCCAGGCCGCCCAGGCGCTGCGGGAGCGGATCGGCGGACGCGGGATCGAGCGCATCGACATCCGCGTCGGCGACGTGGTCTACCACCACGGTTGGTGGCAGCCGCGGCGCCCGCTGGAGGCGATCGGCGGCCAGATGAACATCGGCTACGCCACCGCCGTCACGCTGCTGGACGGCACCGCGCTGCCCGAACAGTTCACCGCCGCCCGGCTCGATGCCGATGACGTCTGGCAGCTGCTGGACCGCACCCACGTCACGTTGGACCGGTCGATCGACGAACTGCCGCTCACCGAACGCTTCCAGACCCACCTCGCGCTCACCTTCACCGACGGTTCGACCGACGCCGAGCAGGTGATCTCCCCGCACGGCAGCCCCATCGACCCGATCACCGACGACGAAGTGGTCGCCAAGTTCCGCAGTCTCACCGACCGGGTGATGGAGCCCGACCGGGCCGCCGCGATCGTCGAGGCGGTGCGCGGGATCGAGGACGCGCCCTCGATCGGGCCGCTGGTCGCGTTGCTGGCCCCGGCGGTCGGCAGGGCGTTGGACTGATGGGCGGCGAGTCGATCTCGATCCGCAGCCTGCTGCGCGACCCGCGTGCCCCGCTCCCGCCTACCCCGCTCCCGCGTACCCCACTCGCCCAGGAGGAGTCATGACCACACCGGCCCGCGCCCGGCTGCGCGCGCTGCTCGACAGCAAGCAGCTCATCGTCGCCCCGGGCGTCTTCGACGGCATCAGTGCCCAGCTGGCCGAGCGCACCGGCCACGTCGCCGCCTACCTCACCGGCGCCGGCGTCGCGGCCTCCGGATTCGGGCTGCCGGACATCGGCCTGGTGACCCAGACCGAGATGGCCGAGCGGGCCCGGATGATGGTGCGGGCGCTCGGCGACGTGCCGCTGCTGGCCGATGCCGACACCGGCTACGGGGCCCCGATCAACGTCATCCGGACCGTGCGCGAGTACGAGGACGCCGGGGTGGCCGCGATCCAGCTGGAGGACCAGGCGTTCCCGAAACGCTGCGGCCACCTGCCCGACAAGGAACTGGTCGGCGCCGACGACTTCGCCCGCACCCTCGGGGCCGCGCTCGAAGCCCGCTCCGATAACGGGATGCTGGTCATCGCCCGCACCGACGCCCGCGGTCCGCTGGGCATCGACGCGGCGATCGCCCGGGCGAACCGGTACGCGGCCGAGGGTGCGGACATCCTGTTCGTGGAGGCGCCGCAGAGCACTGAGGAAGTCGAGCGGATCGCCGCCGAAGTCCAGGCACCGCTCCTGCTGAACCTGGTCATCGGCGGCCTCACCCCGGAGCAGTCCGCCGAACGCCTTGAGCAGCTCGGTTTCGCTGTCGCGATCCACCCCTCCGCGGCGCTCGTACACAGCGCGCTCGGCACCCTGACCGCGCTGTGCCAGCTGCGCGGGATCAAGCCCGACGAGTTCCTGCCGACCAAACCCGAGGAGTTCTTCAATCTCGTCGGAATGGCCGAGTGGTTCGAGCTCGGCGAGAAGTACCGAGGAGTCTGAGATGGGCATGACGATGATCGAGCGGATCCTGGCTCGCAAGGCCGGTCTGGACGCGGTCGGCGTCGGCGACACGGTGACCGTGGACGTCGACCTGACCGTACTGATCGACCTGCAATTCGCCACGATGTGGGTGCCACCGCTGCGGATCGCCGACCCGGACAAGGTCGCGATCGTGATGGACCACGCGGTGCCCGCGCCCACGATCAAGGACGCGGCCGGCGGCCCGCACGCCCGCAAGTTCGCCGCCGACTTCGGCATCGAACGGTTCTACGACGTCGGCCGGCACGGCATCTGCCACCAGGTCATCGCCGAGAACGGCCTGGCCCGGCCCGGCGAGGTGCTGGCCTGCACCGACAGCCACACCTGCGCCGCCGGTGCGTACAACACCGCGGCGCGCGGGCTCGGGCCGGCGGAGGTGTACTCGATCCTGTGTACCGGGCGCACCTGGTTCCAGGTCTCGCCGACGATCCGCTACGAGCTGGTCGGCGAGCTGCCCGCCGGGGTCGGCGGCAAGGATGTCTTCCTGCACATCGCGAACGAGTACGGCGACGCCACGAACCACAATCTGGAGTACGGCGGCCCCGGCCTGGCGTCGATCCCGCTGCACGATCGGCGGACCATAGCCACCCAGGGCGCTGAAGTCTCTGCTGACTTCTCGACTTTCGCTTACGACGACGTGCTCGCCGCCTACTTCGATGCGCTGGGTGTCGGTGCGCCCGGCGTCGCAGGGTTCGAACCCGCCCACGCCGACCCGGACGCTGCCTACGCCGACGTGCGCGAGATCGACCTCTCGGCGCTGGTGCCGTACGTCGCCCGGCCCGGGACCGTCTCTCGCAACGGTCTGCCCGTCACCGCGATCGAAGCCCGCAAGATCGACCAGGCCTTCATCGGCTCCTGTGCCAACGGCCAACTCGACGACCTGCGCATCGCCGCCGAGGTGCTGCGGGGCAAGCAGGTGGCGCCCGGCGTGCGGCTCATCGTCACCCCGGCCAGCCAGCAGGTCTACCGCGACGCGATGCGGTTGGGCTACCTACAGGACATCGCCGACGCCGGTGCCGTGGTCACCAACGCCACCTGCGGCGCGTGCTTCGGCTACCACATGGGGGTGGTCGGGCCGGGCGAGGTGTGCCTGACCTCGTCCACTCGCAACTTCACCGGCCGGATGGGCTCGCCGGACGCGGAGATCTACATGGCTTCCCCCGCCACGGTCGCCGCTTCCGCCATCGCCGGGCATATCGCCGACGCGCGCGAGGAGGCGGCACGATGAGCGATTCGCCGACGGCGGCTCAGGCCGGGGCACTGCATGTCACCGGACGCGTCTGGGTCTTCGGCCACGGCCTGACCACCGACGACATGTACCCGCCGGACGCCATGAAGCTCGACATCCCCGAGGCCGCCAAACAGGTCTTCTACAACGTCCGCCCCGGCTGGAGCGCGCAGGTGCAACCCGGCGACATCGTCGTTGCGGGGCGCAACTTCGGCCTGGGTTCTTCGCGTCCGGTGGCCGCGCTGTTCCGGCAGCTCGGCGTCGCGGCGCTGATCGCTGAGGAGTTCAACTCGCTGTTCTTCCGCAACGCTGTCAACGCCGGGCTCCCCGCGATGACGGTGCCCGGCGCGACGGAGGTCTTCCACGACGGCGATATCGCGGCCGTCGACCTCGCCGCCGGCAGCTGGGCGAATCAGACCACGCAGATCTCCGGCACCGTTCCGGTGCTTCCCGACCTCGTCCTGGAGATCATCGCCGGCGGCGGAGTCCTCGCCCGACTCGCCCGACAGGGATACCTGCCGGCCGAACTGGCGGACGTCCTGAGCTCGCCGTCGGCGGCGGCTGCCGGGCAGGGGAGCGGCGCGTGAGGCAGCTCGCGCCCGGCATCCTGCCGCATCCGGCACACACGGCGAATCTGGTTGGCGACGGGGCCGCGGAGCTGCGTGCGTGGCTGGGCGGCGCTGGTGAACCGGTCTGATTCGCCCTACCCCAACGCCGACGCCACCTCGTCGATCCGCCCACCCCGCGAAGCCTTGACCAGCACCACATCCCCAGCCGCGACATGGGCCCGCAGCCAATCCACCGCCGCGTCGTTGTCCGCCACCGTCACCACCATTGCCCGCGCCTGTGCTTCGGTCCGCGCTCCTGCCCCCGCCCCCGCGCCGTCAGCGATAGCCCGCGCCGCGTCACCGATCGCCACCACCACATCGGCGCGCGCGGCGGCGTACTCCCCGATGCCGCGATGCTCCGTCTCGCTCGTGTCGCCCAGCTCCAGCATTTCGCCGAGCACTGCGATGCGGCGCTCGGCGTGGATCGCCGCGAGGGCGTCCAGGGCGGCGCGGGTGGAGTCGGGGTTGGCATTGTAGGAGTCGTCGAGCAGGGTGGCCCCGTTGGGGAGGTCGCGTAGTTCCATGCGCCCCTTCGTCAGTGAGGCGGTGGTCAGCGCCTGGGCGGCGGCGTGGAGGGGGATGTCGGCGGCCAGGCCCGCGGCCGCGGCCGCCGCGGCGTTGAGGGCCAGGTGCGCCCCGACGACCGGTAGGGCCACGCGGGCTGAGGCGTCGGCGGTGCGCAGGGTGAAGGTCGGGCGACCGCGCGGGTCCTGCGTCAGGTCGAGTACGCGCACGTCGGCGGATGGCGCCCGGCCGAAGGTGAGGACCCGGCCGTCAGTCAGCGAGCGCATGGCGGCGACGCGCGGGTCGTCGGCGTTGAGGACCGCGGTGCCACCGGGCGCCAGGCCCTGGACCAGCTCGCCCTTGGCCTGGGCGATGGCCTCGCGGGAGCCGAACTTGCTGATGTGCGCCTGGCCGACGTTGAGGACGACGCTGATGTCGGGCGCCACCAGATCGGTGAGTTCGGCGATCTGGCCGACGTGGCGGGCACCCATCTCCAGGACGAGGAAACGGGTCGAGGCGTCGGCGCGCAGCATGGTGAGGGGGACGCCGAGTTCGTTGTTCTGCGAACCGATCGTGGCGATGGTCGGCGCGCGGCTGGAGAGCACCGCGGCCAGCAGGTCCTTGGTGCTGGTCTTGCCCTGGGATCCGGTCAGCGCGGCGACGGTCAGGCTGCGCTCTCCGATGCTGCCGTCGCCGTTGCCGTCACCGCCAGCGCCGCGCCCACCTCGCAGCCGCGCCACAACATGCCCGGCGAGCGCCTGGAGCGCGGCCTGAGCGTCCTGGACGACCACCGTCGGCAGCGCCGTGGCCCGCGACCCGAGCACCGCCACCGCACCGGCCCGCCCAGCCTGCTCGGCGTACGCGTGCCCGTCCGCACTGGCGCCGGCGAAGGCGACGAACAGGCCGCCCGGCTCGGCCCGGCGGCCGTCGAGCACGGCGGGTGCGGCGACCGTCACGGCGGCGTCGCCCGCGACGGTCCCGCGGACGATGGCGGCGATCTCGCTGAGGTTGAGGGGGATCATGCGGCCAGTCAAAGCGGTGCCGCCTATTGCCGGCATATCGAAATCCGGATACGGAGCGGCAACCGCACGCCGCCTTGACTGGAACTCATGATTTACAGCGAGCCGACCCGAACCCGATGACCACCGGAATCACAGCTTATGGATGCGGACAGGATGAGTCTTCCCTGTTCCAGGAGCTGGCGCCGAGTTTCGATATCGCGCCAACCGTTTGTCCAGAAGCGTTATCCGAGGCCAATGCCGAGCTGGCATCCGGAAATCGATGCATCAGCGTCGGCCACAAGACCCAGGTCACGGACTCCACGCTTCGCGCTCTCAGCCGCATCGGCGTCACATATATTTCCACGAGAAGCATCGGATACAACCACATCGACGTGCAGTACGCCGAAAGCGTTGGCATCACGGTGGAAAACGTCCGCTACTCGCCGGACAGCGTCGCCGACTACACGCTGATGTTGATGCTCATGGCGCTGCGGCACGCGAAATCCACGATCCGCCGAGCCGACGAGCACGACTACCGGCTCCACGACGTGCGCGGACGTGAGCTCCGCGACCTGACCGTCGGCGTGATCGGCATGGGCCGCATCGGCGCCGCCGTCCTGGGCCGGCTGCGCGGTTTCGGCTGTCGGATATTGGCTTTCGACCGCAGCCCCAAGACCGCCGCCGATTACGTCTCCCTCGACGAACTGCTGAAGCGCGGCGACATCGTCACGCTCCACACACCGCTGGACGCGGATACGCATCATCTCCTGAGCCGCCAGCGCATCGAGCAGATGAAGCACGACGCGTTCGTCATCAACACGGGACGCGGTCCGCTCATCGATACCGAGGCCCTTCTCTCGGCGTTGGAAAGCGGCCGACTGGGCGGCGCGGCACTGGACGTCATCGAAGGCGAGGAGGGCATCTTTTATGCCGACCGCCGCGATCATCCCATCGAAAGAAAACCGCTGTTGCGGCTGCAAGAACTGCCGAACGTGCTCATCAGCCCGCACACGGCCTATTACACGGATCGCGCGCTGCGCGACACCGTGGAGAACTCCATCATCAACTGTCTGAAATTCGAAAGCGGGAATCGGCATGGCTAGGCTGAGGATCGGAATCCTGTTCGGGGGCGTCGGCGAAGAGCATCCCGTCTCGGTCAAATCGGTGCGGAACGTCGCCAAGCACCTCGATACCGAAAGATATGAGCCGTTCTACATCGGCATCACGCAAAGCGGCGCCTGGAAGCTGTGGGAGAACCCTGATGAAGGCTGGGAGGCCGCGGGCCACCCGGCCGTCCTGTCGCCGGACCGGACCGCGCCTGGACTACTTGTCCTGGACCGGGGGCGTTATGACATGATCAGTCTGGACGTGGTGCTGCCTGTGCTGCACGGCAAGCTCGGGGAGGACGGCGTGATCCAGGGTCTGTTGGAGCTCTCGGGCATCCCTTACGCGGGATGCGATATCCAGACCTCCGCCCTGTGCATTGACAAGTCGCTCACCTACCTCGTCGTGCGGGCCGCGGGCATCGCGACGCCGGACTTCTGGATCGTCACGCCCGACGACAAGGCCGATCCCGACGAGCTCAGCTACCCGGTCTTCGTGAAGCCGGCCCGCTCGGGCTCCTCGTTCGGGGTCAGCAAGGTGTCCCGCGAGGAAGACCTGGCGGCCGCGGTGCAGACCGCGCGGCTGTATGACTCGAAGGTGCTGATCGAGGCGGCCGTGGTCGGCAGCGAGGTCGGCTGCGCCGTCCTGGGCGACGATCTGGACCTGCTGGTCGGCGAGGTGGACCGGGTGGCGCTGACACACGGCTTCTTCAAGATCCATCAGGAGGATTCGCCGGAGGCCGGCTCGGAGAACGCGACGTTCATCGTCCCGGCCGACATCGCCCCGGAATCGCGGGTGCTGGTCCAGGAGACCGCGAAGACCATCTACCGGGTGCTGGGCTGCCGGGGACTGTCACGCGTTGACCTGTTCCTCAAGGCGGACGGGACGGTCGTTCTGAACGAAGTGAACACTTTCCCCGGACTGACCTCCTACAGTCGATACCCGCGAATGATGGCGGCCGCCGGGTTCCCGCTCGGCGACGTCCTGGACCGACTGGTGACGCTGACGCTGACGGGGGAGGCCCGATGAACGACGACTTCGTGTTCGTGGACCAGATCGTTCCCGGCGTGCGCTGGGACGCGAAGTACGCGACCTGGGACAACTTCGTCGGCAAGCCGGTCGACGGCTACCTGGCGAACCGCATCGTCGGCACCACTGCCCTGTGTGCCGGCCTGGAGCAGGCCCAGCAGCGCGCCGAATCCCTCGGCTTCGGCCTGGTGCTGTGGGACGGCTACCGCCCGCAGCGCGCCGTGGACTGCTTCCTGCGCTGGTCGGAGCAGCCCGAGGACGGCCGCACGAAGCCCCGGCACTACCCGAACATCGAGCGCGCGGCGATGATCGAGCAGGGCTACGTGGCCGCGAAATCCGGCCACAGCCGGGGCAGCACCGTCGACTTGACGCTGTATCAGCTGGACGGCGGCGAGCTGGCGCCGATGGGCGGCGGGCACGATTTGATGGACGTCATCTCGCACCACGGGGCTGCCGGGATAACGGATGTCGAGACCGGGAATCGCGAAGCGCTGTGCCGGATTATGCAGGCCAGCGGGTTCAGCTCTTATGACAGCGAGTGGTGGCACTACACGCTGAAGAACGAGCCTTACCCGGATACGTATTTCGATTTCCCGATCGCTTAATACTTCCCGATCGTTTACTGACGACGACGACGACGGTGGTGGTGGCGACGACGACGGCGACGCGCTTCCGGGATCACCACCGCACGGCGGCGAAGTCGATGGGTCGCGGCCTGAGGCGCGCGGTGTGCTCGGCCAAGTCCTGGACGCGCCGGGCGAACTCCTCGGGCGGCAGCTGCTTGCGGTCGCCGTGGCCGGGGAGTATCCACGCGAAGCGCAGCCGCGGCGCCGTGCGGGCCAGCGACGCGGCCAGTTCGGTGATGGAGTACCAGGTGACCGACTCGGCCACGGCGAGGTCGGCCAAACTCCTGGACCAGTACATGCTGTCGCCGCTGAAGCAGTAGGTGTCGTCGGCGACGTAGAGCACGCTGCCCAGGGTGTGCCCGGGCAGCGGGTGCGCGATCACGCCGTCGGCGATCGGCGTCGGCTCGGTGCCGCGCAGGACGTGGTCGGCGTCGGGTGCGGCGGCCAGGTCGCCCTCGTGGATCCACAGGCGGGCGCCGAACCGGTCGGCGTACTCGCGGCCGTGCGCGGCGTGGTCCCGGTGGGTGAGAAGTATGTCGGTCACCGGTCCGAGCGCGGCGTATTTCTCGGCCAGGGCACGGCTGAAGCGCGGCGTGTCGATCATCATGAGGTTTCCGGCCGGCCGGCGCAGCAGGTAGGCGTTGGCGCCGGCGGTGTGCGGCGAGTTGTGTCCGCACAGATACACGTGCTCGGTCAGCGGCAGCGGGAACGGATCGTGCGCCGGGTCCAATCCTCGTGCGCCGCGCCGGATCGATCGCGTGTGACAGGCGAACGCCGCCGCGTACAGCGCCGCTTCCTCGGCCTGGGTACCCGGCTGGCGGACGACCGTTGACAGGCCGTCCACCTCGGCGACGAGTTCCGGTGCGTACTGCCGGGCCACGTCGCAATTGGTGCAGCGTTGATCGATGTGCCACAGGGTCTCGGTCATGGCGATTTCCCTTTCGCGCGAACTGAGGACGGCGAACGTCCACAGGAAGTATCACGCGCCGGAAATTAAAACAAACGTCGGGAAACCGTTGACTCTATTGGTTATTTCTGTTCTCACGCTTAGTGAGGGACAAGCGCGGCATGCGGCGCGGCGGGCAGCCGGACCGTCACACACAGCCCGCCGGCGGTCCGCGGGGTGAGTGCGACCGACCCGCCGTGCGCCACGGCGATGCTCTTCACGATCGCCAGGCCCAAGCCGACGCCCGCCTGGTCGCCGTAGATGCGCTCGGTGCCGCGCTGGAACGGTTCGGTGAGCGTGGACACCGATTCCGCGGTCAGGACCTCGCCGGTGTTCTCCACGCTCAGTTCCACGCCTTCGGGGCTGACGGCGGTCCTCACCCACACCCGGCCGCGCCCGGGCAGATTGTGCACGATCGCGTTGTGCACCAGATTCGTCCCCAGCTGCTGGAGAAGCGCCTGGGACCCCACAGCGGCCGCCATCTCGCCGGCCGTCTCCACGAGGACGCCCTTCTTCTCGGCGAGCGGGAGCATGATCTCGGCGGCTTCTTCGGCGACCAGCGACAGATCGACCTCGCCGCGCTGGAACGTGCCCTGATTGGCGCGGCTGAGCACCAGGAGCGCCTAGCCACCCGCCGATCAGACCCAGCAGGAGCAGGAAGACCAGCGCCACGACCGCGGCGGGGGCGAAGCCGGTCATGAGCTGGCTGCGGGTGGGCCCGGTCATGACGACTATCGAGCCCGGGTGGGCCCTTATGACGGCGTTGGGATCGTCGTGCTTCGGCAGCCAGCGCAGCGCGAACACCCACGCCACCGCTATGAGCAGCGAGCCGGCGAGCATGACCAGACCGGGCGTAGCTGAGGGTGAGTTTGAGGCGGATGCTCCAGCCCGGGGCCCTATCCATGCGCTGCCCCCACTGTTCTTTCGTCGCCGCCGGTCGCGTCGATGCGGTAGCCGACCCCGGCCACGGTCGCGATCGCCCAGGGCTCGCCGAGCCGCTTGCGCAACGCCGAGACGGTGATCCGCACGGCGTTGGTGAACGGATCCGCGTTCTCGTCCCACGCCCCCTCCAGCAGCTCCTCGGCGCTGACCACCCCGCCCTCGGCCGCGATGAGGACTTCGAGCACTGCGAACTGCTTCCGGGTGAGCGCGACGTAGCGGCCGTCGCGGAAGACCTCGCGGCGGAACGGGTCCAGCTTCAGCCCCGCGATCTCCCGGACCGGCGGCCTGTTGTGCGCGCGCCGCCGGTCCAGGGCCCTGAGCCGAAGTACCAGCTCCCGCAGGTCGAAGGGCTTCGTCAGATAGTCGTCGGCGCCCAGCCCGAACCCGGAGGCCTTGTCGTCCAGCCGGTCGGCGGCGGTCAGCATGAGGATCGGCATGCCGCTGCCGGAGGCGATGATGCGCTCGGCGATCTCGTCGCCGGAGGGCCCGGGGATGTCGCGGTCGAGCACCGCGAGGTCATAGGAGTTGACGCTCAGCAGCTCCAGCGCGGTGTCGCCGTCACCGGCGAGGTCGGCTGCGATCGCTTCCAGACGGAGACCATCCCGGATGGCCTCGGCCATGTAGAGCTCATCCTCGACGACTAGCACGCGCATGATCCCGATAGTACGAGCCGACGCATATCGTCCGTGTACCGAAAAATGCTGGGTGGAAGACAAAGCCCCAGCTCAGGCCACTAGAAACCGCGAGCTCAAGCAACGAGCAACCGCGACCTCAGGCCACCAGCAAGCGCGAGCTCAGGCCACCAGCAGCCGCAGCCCGAAGTCCGCGGCCTCAAGCTCGGTGAGCTCCCGGTTCCGCTCGGCCCAGCGGCCGGAGGCGAGATCGTCGCCGAGATGCCGGATGGCCCGTCGCTCCGGCTCCGGTCCGACCCGCGTCCACACCGACACCGCCCGCCGCACCGGATCCTCCAGATATGCCTCGGGCCGGCGCCAATACGCTTCGAACAGTCCGTCGGCGCAGTCCCACGGGATCGGGACCGGCTCCGTACGCGCCCCGATCGCGTCGGCCATCCCGGGCAGCGGCGGGAAGTCGGCGAGGACGCCGGCGAACTCGGGCAGGTAGTCGCGGGTGAGCCAGAACCGGTCCTGCCACCCGCGCGAGCTGGCGTCGAAGGTGAGCACCACTACCCGCCGCGCGACGCGGCGCAGCTCCCGCAGCCCGGCGATCGGGTCGCTCCAGTGGTGCACGGTCGAGATGGCCATCGCCGCGTCGAAGGACTGGTCCTCGAACGGCAGGTGTTCCGCGGCGGCGGCCACGCATGGCGCCGCGTCGGCCGGACGCTGTCCCCGCATGACCGCCGACGGCTCCACGGCGGTCACGTCGCGGTCCACCGGTTCGTAGGAACCGGTACCGGCCCCGACGTTCAACACAGTCTCCGCATCCCCGAGCGCGTCCCAGATCTGCGCGGCGATCCGCGGATCGGTGCGCCGGGTCGCGGGGTACGCGCCGCCGATCGCGTCGTAGAGTTTCGCGCCCAACATCTCCAGCTGTTCCTCAGGCGTCACAGTCATCCCCTTCGCACGTGCCGCTAGTTCCCTGTCGATCGCCGCCACCATGGCGTCGGCGCGCTCCCGCTGCTCCAGCAGCAGACCGCGCAGCCGGCGCAGATGCGCGACGGCATCCGTGGACGGGTCACCGACCAGGTCGGCGACCTCCCGCAGCCCGAACCCCAGCCGTCGGTAGGCCAGGACCTCGCGCAGCCGCTCCACGTCACCCGCCGAGTACGCCCGGTACCCGGCCGCGGTGCGGGCCGAGGGCTGCACGAGGCCGATCTCGTCGTAGTGATGCAGGGTGCGGACGGTCACCGCGGCCAGGTCGGCCACGCGTCCCACGGTCAGGTGCTCTTCCACGGCCCTGACTATGCCGTCTGACGTTGCGTGAGGGTCAAGCACTGGGTATTCAGCTGTAGAGGAGTTCGGCCTGCCACTGGTCCCGCGGCTGGTGATGCAGATCCAGATAGGCGTCGGCCAGAGCCTTCGGAGCGAAGCGCGGGTCGTCGCCGCCGATGACGCCGGCGATGGTCACGGTGGTCACGTGCACGTCGGTCCCCTTCTGGAACTCGTGCAGGCTTTGGACGTAGGCGCGCAGTGCGGCCTTGCCGACCGATAGTGATACGCGTTCGGGGGAGGGGTGCAGCGCCAAGGCGCCGCCGGTGAACAGCAGGGTTCCGCGGCCGTGCGCCAGGAGCGGCAGGACGGTGCGGGTCGCGGCCACGGCGCCGGTGACGTTCACCGCGAGCCGGTGCGCGAAGGCGTCGGCGTCCAGCTCGACGGGGGTGTCGGGGGCGAGGCGGGCGGCGTTGTAGATCAGGATCTCCGGCGCGCCCAGCGTGTCGACGGCGTCCCGCAAGACCGACTGAAGCTGGTCGGCGTCGGCGGCGTCGGCCTGGAAGGGGCGTGCGGTGCGGCCCTCGGCGGCCAGCGTGGAGGCGTACTGCGTCAGCCGCTCGCGGTTGCGGCCGATCAGGGCGACCGGGTGGCCGTCCTGGGAGAAGGCCTGGGCGAGTGCCAGGCCCAGGCCCGGGCCGACGCCGACGATGAGTGCGGATCCCTTGTTCATGGCGGGTCTCCTTGGGCGATCGGGTGGTTGCCAGTCATCGGCTGCTTGCCAGTCAACACGGGAGCGGAGCTGCGCTGAAGGACCGATCCGGTCCCTGTCGATACGGTAAGGGTATTAATGTCCCGCCCCGCCGAACGGCTGGAGAGGACACGCCGAATGGCTACTCTGCCGCCCGGCGCCGTGGTGCGGCGGCGCGGCGGCCTTAGCCTCAGGAACGACAAGTCTCAGCCCGGTCGAAGGGAACATTGGTGATCCGCGTAGTGGTCGTGGACGACGAAGCGCTCATCCGCTCCGGCTTCGAGTTGATCCTCAACGCCGCCGAGGACATCGAGGTCGTCGCCACGGCGGTGGGCGGCGAGGCGCTGGAGACCGTGCGCGAGCAGCGTCCGGACGTGGTGCTGCTGGACATCCGGATGCCGGACGTGGACGGGCTGACCGTGCTGCGCGGTCTACAGGCGTTCCCCGAGCCGCCGGTGGTGGCGATGCTGACGACGTTCGACACCGACGAGTACGTCCTCACCGCGCTGCGCTCCGGCGCCGCGGGCTTCCTGCTCAAGGACACCGATCCGGCGCAGCTGGCTCAGCTGGTGCGCACCCTGGCGGCCGGCGGGATCGTCATGTCGCCCAAGGCCTCGCACGCGATGGTCCGCGCATTCCCGACCGCCGACCCGGCCGAGGACGAGGCGCTGACCCGCATCGGCGGCTTGACCGAGCGGGAGCGCGACGTCCTGCTGCTGGTCGCCGAGGGCCTGTCGAACGCGGAGATCGGCGCGCGGGTCCACCTGAGTACCGGCACTGTGAAGGACCATGTCAGCGCCATCCTCAGCAAGCTGCGGGTGACCAGCCGGGTCCAGGCCGCGCTGCTGGCCCAGCGCGCCGGGCTGCTGACGGACACCGGCGGTGAGTACCGGTGAGGCTGTTCCGCGCCGCGCGAGTACCGGTGAGGGTGTTCCACACCGCGCCGACCGCACTGCCACGCGGGCGGTCGGTGCGGTTGGCACAGTGGGCACAGTCGCCACACCGGCATGACCGCGTGACGGCGTGCTGGCGGATGGAGTGATGCCGCGATGAACGCCTCCCGGCAGTGGTGGGCCCGGATCCCGCTGCCCGCGGTGGACGCCGTGATCATCGTGGTCTCCGCGCTGGACACCTGGGTCAGCCTGTCGGGCGAGGGCGCCTCGGCGCTGGTCTGGGTCCTGGCCGTGCTGTCCGTCGCCGGGCTGGTGGTCCGGCGGCGGCTGCCGTGGGTGGCGCTGCTGCTGACCCTGCCCGCCAACTGCGTCCTGGACATCGTCTTCGCCCCGCTGGCGTCGCTGTTCACGCTGGCCGAGCAATCCCGCAACCGGCGCCTGCTGGTCGTGGCGGCCCTGGCCTCGGCCGTCGCCTCCGCCGTGCCCTCGTCGTTCAAGGGGAGCGCTTCGGACCCCCAGTTGTGGACCGTCATCTACTTCGCTTACGCACTCACCGCCGCCGCCGCGCCGGTCCTGCTGGGCCAGCTCGTCCAGACTCAGCGCGACCTGCGGGCCCGGCTGGCCGAGATCGAGCAGGCCCGCGAGCACGAGCAGCTGCTGCACGCGCAGGCCGTGGTGACCCGCGAGCGCGCACAGCTGGCCCGGGAGATGCACGACGTGGTCTCGCACCAGGTCAGCCTGATCGCGGTGCAGGCCGGCGCGCTCCAGATCGCGACTCAGGACCCGGTCGGCCGGGACGGCGCACAGACCATCCGCTCCCTGGCCGTCAAAACCCTGGAAGAACTACGGCACATGGTGACGCTGCTGCGCGCCTCCGGCGGCCGCACCACCGAACTCACGCCCCAGCCGACCCTGGCCGACCTTCAACGGCTGGTGGCGTCCAGCGGGATTCCGGCCGAGCTGACCGGGGAGCTCCCGGCGTCCGTCGGCACTCCCGCACAGCGCACGGTGTATCGCACGGTGCAGGAAGCGCTGACCAACGTTCGCAAACACGCGCCCGGCGCGAGCGCGACCGTGCGGCTGTGGCACGGGCCGGACGCGTATGGGGTGACGGTCGCCAACACTCCCGCGACGCGTCCCTCGCTAGCCCTGCCCGGCTCGCAGCAGGGCCTGATCGGGCTGCGGGAACGCGCCGAGCTGCTGGACGGAACGCTGCACGCCGGGCCGACCGCTGACGGCGGGTACGAGGTGAAGCTGAGCGTTCCGAACCACGGGAACTCGCGCTGACGCCGCGGCGCCCGGGTCCTCAGCGCATCCCTCATTGCAGCCCCTCATTGTGTTCTCAGTGCATCGAGGCGACTGCCTGGGCCACACCCTGGATCAGGGTCCTGCTGTTGGCCAGCACGGCCCGCAGGTCGTCGTTCGACGTGGAGCCCTGACGCTGCTGAAGGACGACGCCGAGCACCAGGTGCGTCTTGCCGTCGGCGTCGGACTGCCGCGCCGCCCACATCAAAGCGCCGCCGGCTGGGGTGCTCGAACCGGTCTTCATACCGACCACGCCGTCCGCACCGAGCAGGGTGTTGGTGTTGAACAGGCGGCTGCGCAGGCCGGGCACCGTGGCCGTGGGCATCGCGACGATGCGGTCGAAGACCGGGTCGGTGATCGCCTTCCTGGCGAGCTTGAGCTGATCGACCGCCGTGCTCTTGGTCGACTCCTCGTAGCCGCTGGCACCGGTGTAGGTGGTGTCGGTCATGCCCAGGCGGCGCGCGGCGTCGTTCATCTTCGCGACGAAGGCGTGCTCGTTCCCGGCGTCCCAGCGGGCCAGCAGCCGGGCGATGTTGTTGCCGGACGGGATCAGCATCATCTCCAGCAGGTCGTGCTCGCTGAACCTCTGGCCCGCGGCCACCCGCACCGTCGACTGCTCCGGATCAGAGGCCTCACTCGCGGCCTTGGCGTCGACGGTGATCATCGGGCCCTGATCGTCGCCGTCCAGCGGGTGGTCCGCCAGCACGACCAGGGCGGTCATCACCTTGGTGACGCTCGCGATCGGGACCGGCTTCTGCTCCCCGTTGGTGCCCAGGCTGCCGAGCCCCTCGACCTCGACAGCCGCCTGACCCTGCGCCGGCCACGGCAGCGTCACCCCGGAGCCGAGGTCGGTGGAGACCGGCGCCGGAGCGGGCTGGAACGCGGATGCCGCCTCGGACGCCGGCGCGGACGTCGTCGCGGACGTGAGCGCGGGCCGCTGGTCGCTGTGGCGCGCGGCGACGGCGATCGCGGCGCCGGCGGCGGTCAGGCCGACGGCGACGGCGACGACCGGTATCACCGCGCGGCGGCGTCGGCGGAGCCAGCCCGCCGGACGGACGGAGTTTCGTTCGCGAGTCGGATTCACCCTCCGACGATCGCCCGACCTCGTATCGGAACCGCCGTGGCAGTGTGTCGGCCGGGCCTGGGCTGTGTATCAGTCAGGTATCCGGGGTCGTCGGGTGGCAGGGGTCGTCAGGTATCCGGGGTCGGATCCGGAATCCGCGGCAGCGTCACCCGCGCGATCGCCCCGCCGTCCACCGCATCGCCGAACTCCAGCCGGGCGCCGATGACCCGGGCCTGCCCGAGGGCGATGGTCAGCCCGAGGCCGTGGCCGCGTCCCCGCTCCGGTGCGCCGGTGCGGAACCGGGACGGCCCTTCGGCCAGGATGTCCGGGGGAAAGCCCGGGCCGTGGTCGCGGACGGTCAGCGTCAGGCTACTGACACTGCCACTGACGCCGCCACTGACACCGAGCTCGATCGGGGCCCGACCGTGCTTGTGCGCGTTGAGGAGCAGGTTGGTGAGGATCCGGTCCAGCCGGCGTGGATCGGTGCGCACCACCGGATCGCCTTCGATGCTGAGTTGAACCTCGAAACCGATGTCCGCGACCGTCTCGCCGACGAACTCCCGCAGCGGCACCGCGACGAAGTCCGCCGTCTCGACCTGGGCGTCCAGGCGGGACACCTCCAGCAGGTTCTCGGTCAGGCTTCGCAGTACCCGGACCCGGTCCCGGACCAGCTCGGTCGCCTCGCCGTCCGGCAACAGCTCGGCCGCCGCGACCAGTCCGGCCAGCGGCGTGCGCAGCTCGTGCGCGACGTCGGCGGTGAACCGCTGCTCGGTCCGCAATCGGTGTTGGAGCGCGTCGGCCATCGAGTCGACGGCCCGCGAGAGGTCGTGGACCTCGTCGCCGGCCCGGCCGCGCGGGCCGATGCGGGCGTCGAGGTCGCCGGCCGCGATCCGGTGCGCGGTGCGGGCCGCGCGCCGCAGCCGCCGCCCGGCGAACTCGGCGCCGAAGGCCGCCAGCGGCACCAGCACCGCGACGGTACCGGCGGCCGCGTAGAACGTGTGCCGGTCGAGCGCTTCCAGATCGCGCTGTTCGGAAGCCATCGGGTACTGCGCCACGACGAGATTGCCGTCGACGTACTGCGCCGCCCACATCACCGGCTGCGGGCTGTAACTGGCGTCGTAGAAGGTGACCGGCGAAGTGGTGGTCAGCGCCTCAGCCGCCAGTTTCGGCGGCACCAGGGAGGCCGGGACCTGCTGGTCCGCCCGGACGGAACCGATCGTGTCGGCCAGGTCCCCGCGCGCGGTGACCCGGCCGTAGTAGAGCTGCCGCGACTTCGTGCTCTGATGGATCGCCAGCCCGATCGAGCCGGACGCGACCGTCACCGCCACGGCGGCCAGCACGGCCATCCGCACGCTCAACGAACGAAGCGGGTTCCTCATCGGCGCAACTTGTAGCCGAAGCCGCGGACGGTCTCGATCCGCTCCGCGCCGATCTTCGTCCGCAGCCGCGCCACGCACAGGTCCACGACCCGCGAATCGCCGCCCTGCCACCTGTAGTCCCACACGTCGCGCAACAACCGGTGCCGCTCCAGCACGACGCCGGGATGCGCGGCCAACTCCAGCAGCAGCCGCAGCTCGGTCGGCGTCAACGCGACCGGCCGGCCGGCGCGCGTGACCTCCAGGCCGCCGGGGTCGATCCGCACGTCGCCGAAGACGAGTTCGGCCGGCCGGTCCGCGGCCGGGTCGGCGCAAGGGTCCACGGCCGCGCGGCGCATCACGGCCCGGATGCGCGCGACCAGCACCGAGGTGTCCACCGGCTTGACCACGTAGTCGTCCGCACCGGCCTCCAGCCCGCCGACCACGTCCAGCGAGTCGCCGCGCGCGGACATCATCAGGATCGGCACCTGGCTGGTCTCCCGGACCCGCCGGCACAGCCCGATGCCGTCCAGCCCGGGCAGCATCACGTCCAGCAGCACCAGATCCGGGGCCGCCTCGCGGAACCGGTCCAGGCCAGCCAGGCCGTCCGAGGCGGTCGTCACCGTGAACCCGTAACGCTCCAGCGTGCGGCCCACGGCGATGCGGATCACCTCGTCGTCCTCGACCAGCAGCAGAGACGTCACGCGGTAATCTTTACATACCGGATCTATTGCTTACGCTGCGCCGCGGGCCTGGGAGTCGGCTGCCGACATGGAGGCGACGTGTGATCGTGTCGGTACGCTGAGTGCGCAGCGCATGAGTGCACATCGCAACCGCGTCGGGAATGCACGCCGGGAATGGGAGATGGTCGTGGCCAACGGGGCACCGTCGCCTTCCTGGCCGGCGACGATTCCGGGTTCATCACCGGCGCCGCCATCCCGCTCGACGGCGGCATCTCCGAAGCCTTCACGGTTCCGGAGTGAGGACGCTGTCGTAGCCGGCGAATCGCAAGCGAATCGCCGGCAAGGCGATCATCCGCTTTGTCGAAGACAAGTAGCTACCATCAGTTCTCTGAGGCACGGCTGTCTGAGGCACGGCTCTTTGGGGCACGGCTGTCCGGCTGGAGACAAGGATGGATCGCACATGAACCTGCTCCTGCGGCTGCGCGGCGGGCGCGGCAAGTTCGCGCTCTCGGTCGCCGTGGCCGTCCTGGTCGGCCTCGGTGCTGCCGGCGGCGCGGCCTCGCAGGCCAAGGCCTCTGCGGCCCCTGCGGCCTCCGCGGTGCCGTCCGCCGCGGGCGCTCGGGCAGCCGCCGCGCCCGGCCTCACGCCGGTGCTGCCCTGCGCGCAGGTCGGTCGGCTCGACTTCGGTTCGGTGCCCGGCGCGGCCACCGCGATCGACTCGGCCACGCCGGTGGCCGCCGCCGACAACCCGCAGGGGCCCTGGGACGCCTGCCAGGTGCAGGGCACGATCGCGCCGCAGATCCAGTTCCAGCTGTTGCTTCCCACCAAGACCTGGCAGGGGGAGTACCTCCAGGACGGATGCGGCGGCTACTGCGGCAGCGTCGGCATCACCACCCAGGCCGCAGCCGGGTGTGCCCCGCTGACCGGCGGTGCGTTCGCAGTCGCGAGTGACAACGGCGGGCACGCGGGCGGCTCGGTGTACTCCGCGTCATTCGGCGCCGATCCGACGCTGCGGGCCAGCTTCGGCTATCAGTCAGAACACGTACTCGCCCTGGCGGCCAAGGCGATCATCGCGCGGTTCTACGGGACCGGGCCCCGCTACTCCTACTTCGACGGCTGCTCGCAGGGCGGTCACGAGGCGCTGACCGAGGCGCAGCGCTATCCGCACGACTTCAACGGTCTGATCGCCGGGTCGCCGGCCGGGATCATGACCGAGCTCAACGTCTTCTTCCAGGGGTGGAACGCGCAGGCGAACACGGCTCCGGACGGCTCGCAGATCCTCACGCCGGCCGACCTGGCTCCCCTGCACAGCGCGGTGCTCCAGGCCTGCGACGCCGCCGACGGCACCCGGGACGGCCTGATCTCCGATCCGCTGAACTGCCACTTCGATCCCGCGACGCTGGCCTGCGCCGGCCGGACGCCGACGGCGTCAGCCTTCTGTTTGAGCCCGGCCCAAGTCACGACCGTGCGCAAGCTCTATGCGGGACCGCGCGACGCGCACGGCGCGCTGCTGTATCCCGGTTGGCAGCTGCCCGGCTCGGAGGCGAACTGGGCCGGCTGGCTGGTTCCGGTGGCGCCGGGCGCGCCGAGCGCCGACCAGGAGATCGTGCAGTCGACGCTGCGCTACATGGTCTCTCCTGGCGTCGATCCGTCGGCCACTTATAAGGACGTGAAGTTCACCGACGCCGAGTTCGCTCGGATCACCCAGGCGAACGACGGGATGTATGACGCGACCGATCCCGACCTCAGCGCATTCCGGGCGGCCGGCGGCAAGCTCATCCTGTGGGCCGGTTGGGCGGATCCGGAGATCTCCCCGGTCGGCACCATCGCCTACTACCAGGCGGTCCAGCACGCGATGGGCGGCGAGCAGGCCACCGACCAGTTCGCCCGGCTGTTCCTGCTGCCCGGCGTCTCGCACTGCGGGGGCGGCGAGGGTCCCGACCAGTTCGACGCGCTGAGCGCGATCACCGGCTGGGTCACCGCGGATAAGGCCCCTGACAGCCTGCTCACCTCCAGCGTGGACCCGAGCGGCGCGACCACCGCCACGCGGCCGGTGTTCCCGTATCCGCAGATCGCGGTCGACACCACCGGCGGGCCGACCGGCCAGGCGTCGAGCTACACGGCGCAGCCCGGGACCCGGCTCGGAGCGGTGAGCTGGCTCGGTACTTTCCGGTCCGGCTACGAGACGGTCAGCGGGTGGGTCGACGGCCAGTGGGTCACGCGGCCTGGGAAGAACTGAGTTTTCGCGGGAACGCAGAGCTCGGACAACGCGTCCAATCTGTATGAGGTACCCAAGGAGTTGGAGGTCGGGCCCCCTGGTAGTCACCGTCGCGGTGATTCTGACGGCTGCCGGGTGTGGGTCCGCGGCCGGTGCCGGGTCTGGGTCTTCTGGGTCGTCCGGCCCGAAACCCCCGGCTCCGGTCGGCGACGGGGTGCCGGTGACCCCGTATGTGAGTGTTATCGAGAACTACTTCCCCGCCCCCGAGCCTTCGAAGTATCCCGTCCCTGAGCAGAAGCGGTTCGCCGTCACAGACAAGCAGGCCATCACCCGGCTGGCCGCGATGGTCAATGCCCTGCCGGTGGCGAAGGATGTGGTCATTACCCCCTGCTCGTCCCAGTTCGCACCGGCCTATGAGCTGGACTTCGGTGCTTCAGCCCGTACCGCGACGATCGCCCAGGTGTCCGTCGAATGCTTCGGCGTGATGGTGACCGTGGACGGGAAGAGCAAGCCGACCCTCAGCCTGGCTTCGGTGGGCGAGGACCAGTTCTTGCGCGAGGTCGGGTCGGTTTTGGCCGGATCGACGGCACCGTGACAGAGAACTGATCACGCTGTGGGCACTTTTGACGGCACAGCTCCTTGATCGCCATTCGTAAAGTTGCTCGGCGTGGACAGTGTCGAGAAGGTCCGGCAGCGTATGGCGGGGCAGTTGCAGCCCGAGGAGAACGTTCTGTACGGGTGCTTCAGCTTCCGGACCGGCGGCGTGCGCAAAGCGATGGTCGGCGGCGCGCTGGGGATCGCGGGGGCGCTCGGCGCGGCGGCGATGGCCGCGGCGACCAGCGGCAAGCGCACGGTTCCCGCTTTGAGTCTGACGCTGCCGAGCCGCTTCTACGTCGGGCTGACCGATCAGCGCCTGGTGATCTTCTCCTCCGGCGGCGCCGTCGTCGCCAAGCCGAAGAACCTGCTGCACGCCTACCCCCTGGACCGGCTCGCCTGGCTTTCGGACGAACTGGTCAACGGGGTGGCCCAGGCGTACCGGGTCTCGGTCGGCGTGGTGGACACCGGGGTGCTGAACTTCGAGTTCCCGCGGTTCGAAGTGCGTGACGCCCGCACGATGGCCAGCCAGATCAAGCGGAGTCTGCCGCCCGGTTCCGCCGATGAACAGTGGTGATCGGTACTTCACCCTTCATCTGTGCCGGCTTGCTTGGGTGGGGTCAGTGAACCAGTCGTTGGTATTGAACTCCTCGCTCATCAACCTCACCCGTAGCGCCGAGCGGGTGAACAGCGCTTCGCACAGCTGCGTGGGGGAGACCCGGGCCGAGGAGAAACGCGCCAGGGTGAACGCGTAGCGGCGGTACGCGATCCCGGCCGCCTGGGCGAACTTCATGACGTCGTGCTCTGCGAAATACGGTGCCGGGATCCAGCCGAGCTCACGTGCCTCGGTGTCGAGGAACACGATCCGTTGCAGGGCCCGGCCCGCGAGGCCGACGGTGGCGATGGCCGCGATCCCGCTCCGGCACTCGCCGGTTCCCGTCGGCCGCCTGCGGGCCTGGAAGACCTCGACGGCGTCGAAGCCCGGCAGCAGCCCACCGGCTTCGGGCAGCCAGCTGCCGGTCCCGTTGCTGCCGGCGATCATGACGTGCTGGTGGTCCCACTTCATGGCGCCGTGCCGGTACCAGCGGCCGATCGCCGTGTCACCGGTGTAGCGGCTGGTTCGATTCCCCTTCGACTGGGGGACGAGCCACTTGCCGAGGTCGGGCCCGCGCTGGTCCACGGCCGTGACCAGCCGTACCTCGACGTCCGGGATCTGTAGCGCCCAGCCCGCGCGCTTCCCGGCCTCGGCGTCGAGCCGCTGGTGCCGCAGCCGCAGTCGGGTGTCCGGCGCCATGAAGGGCCGGGCGAGGGCGAGCTTGATTCTGGACATCGGGCCTACTTCGTCGGGTGGCCGGACGCTTGGACGATCGCACCGTACAGCAGTGCGGGCAGGGTCGGCCTCGCTCGCCCGGCGGACTGCGTCGGGGCCGCTGCGGAAGTGGCGATCCCGGGACTGAGCTGGGAGGTATGCTCCCTGAGCCGACCCGCGGGTGGTCGGCCAGGAGGGGAGCCGGGATGGCATCCGAGATAGGTCCCGAGGCGGGCGATCCGTCGCGTTCGGCGGAGCCCGGCTCTGGTGAGGGGACAGCTTTCGCGCCGCCGACTCAGCCGCCGCCGACTCAGCCGCCGCCGACTCAGCCGTCGTCGATTCAATCGCAGCCGCCGCAGGCGTGGCCTGGCTATGGCCAGCAACAACCGCAACCGCCCTACGGCCAGCAGCCGCAACCGCCCTACGGCCAGCAGCCACCGCAACCGCCCTATGGCCAGCAGCCACCGCCCTACGGCCAGCCGCCCGGTATCCCCTACGGTCCCTACGGCTACCCGCCCTACGGCTATGGCTACCCCAAGCCCCCGACCGGCACCAACGGCCTGGCGGTGGCCGCCATGGTCCTGGGCATCTGCGGCTTCCTGTTCGTCACGCCGATCCTCGGCCTGATCCTCGGCCTCGTCGCGCTCTCGGCGGTCAAGAAGTCCGGCCAGCGCGGCCGGGGCATGGCGATCAGCGGGGTCACGCTGTCGAGCGCGTGGATCGTCCTGTTCGCCACCCTCATCACCGTCGGCATCCTCACCAAGCCGGCCTCCGTCCAGCGGGACGCCGACGGCAACGTCGTCAGCCCGGGCCAGGTCTCGGTCTTCGACCTGCACCCGAAGGACTGCTTCACGCTGCCGCCGGGCCTGATCGGCTCCACCGACGGCAAGACCCGCACGTTCAAGGTCGTCCCGTGCTCGACCCCGCACGACAGCGAGGCCATCGGCTCCTTCGCCGCCGCCGAGACCTCCTACCCGGGGACGGCCGGCCTGCGCAGCGACGGCATGTCCCAGTGCCTCAAGGTGCTCGCCGGCTACGAGCCGGACCCGGCGTCGCTGCCCAGCAGCAGCCTGGTCCAGTACATCTTCCCCAACCAGCAGGCCTGGGATTACGGCGAGCACCACGTGACGTGCTTCATCCAGTTCCCGAGCGCCACGCTGACCAAGTCCGTCTACCGCGACCGGTCCACCTACACCCCCGACCAGCTGCGCTTCCTCGACGCGGTCCGGCCGCTGGACGACGCCGTCAGCCAGCTGAACGCGACGCCGCAGGACGCCGACCTGTCGGTCCTGCAACAGCGCGCGAGCGACATCGCGGACGGGGCGCAGAGCGAGGTGGCGGCGCTGACCTCGGCACCGTGGCCGAGCGCCGTGCAGCCCTCCGTCGACTCCCTGGTCGCCAAGCACCGCGAGGCGGCGCGGCTGTGGTCGCAGGCCGCGGGCGAGAGCGACATCGCCTCGTTCGGCGACGACGCGCGGCTGGCGAACACCGACTTCGACCTGCCGGACTTCCAGGCGGTCCGGACCGGACTGGGCCTGACGGCCGTCAACCCGGGCTCGGGTGGTTCGGGCGGTACCGGTGGTTCGACCGGCTCGACCGGCGGGGGTACGCAGTCGGCGTGACGTGAGCGCGAATCCGTGTGCTCGTGGTACACGTGCTGCGGGCTGCGGACCGAGTCCCGCTGAGCACAGCAAGCGCGCCGGGTGCACACTGAACTCATGCCGAAGAAGCCGAAGCCGACAGCGGTGCCCGCGGTCCGACGCAAGCGCCTGGGGCGGGCCGTCGTGGGCGCGATCGGAATGATCGCCCTGGAGACGGCCTACATGCGCAAGAGCGGCTACGCCGTCGGGTTGCAGACGGCGGTGCGATGCCGCGCCGGCCACCTGTTCACGACGATCTGGATCCCCGGCGCGTCGGTCAAGGCCGTCCGGCTCGGGCCGGTGCGGCTCCAGTGGTGCCCGGTGGGCCGGCACTTCACGTCGGTGCGGCCGGTCAAGGTCGCCGAACTGACCGACGAGGTGCAGGAGGCCGCGCGGTTGCAGCACGACGCGCGGATTCCGTAAGGGCCGGCGGCTGAGCGGCGCCGGGCGGCTCGGCCTGCTCGGCCCGCTCGGCAGCGCTGCCTCATACTGCTGCTCATGCCAGCCGAGATCATCCCGTTCACCGTGGAAGACACCGACATCCAGGACCTCAGAGTCCTGCGGATGAAGCAGATCACCGACGAGCGCGGCACAGTACGCGAGTTCTACCGCGAGTCCGCCTTCCTGGAAGCCGGGCTGCCCTCGCTCGGCCCCTGGCTCCAGATCAACGTCACCGAGACCCGGCAGGGCGCGCTGCGCGGTCTGCACGGCGAGGACATGTTCAAGCTCGTGGCCGTCGTCGTGGGCGAGGCGTTCGGCGCCTACTTCGATGCGCGCCCCGATTCCCCGTCCCAGGGGAAGGTCGTCACTGTGCGGCTGACCAAGGGCACGCAGGTCATGGTACCCAAGGGCGTGTGCAACGGATTCCAGTCCGTCAGCCCGGGCGTCACTCAGTACCTCTACTGCTTCGATCAGGAGTGGCGTCCCGGGATGGCCGGGGTGGCGGCGAACCCGCTCGATCCGGCGCTCGCCATCGCCTGGCCGCTGCCGGTCGACGCAGCCGACCCTTCGCAGATCTCTGCTAAGGACGCCGGCGTATCCGGGAGATGGCGGAGATAATCAGGGCTCTAAGTTAGAGTTCTGATTCACGGGGCGGAGGGCCCGGGATCGCCGGAGCGAGGCTGGGCCCTGCCGATGACTTCAGGTTGCACACCGCTATCTGTCACCAGCGGAAGGACCCCATCGCCATGTCCCGTGTCCTCGTCCTGCCAGCGTTGTCGGCCGCGGCGCTGCTGTGCGCCGGCAGCCTCGGCGCACTGCCCGCGTCCGCGCGCGCCGACGCCACTGCTGTCCACGCGCCAGCCGTCCCCGCTATAGCCGCCCGCGTCGCCGATTCACCGACCGGTCAGCTCGCCTACCTCTCCGTTGGCGGCTCCTTCGGCACGCCGAACGCCGTCGCCGTAGTCGATACCCGCACCGACGCGCTCGTCGACTTCCGCACCATCGCGCAGTACCTGTCCGGCATCGCCGTCAACCCGGCCGGCACCGAGGTCTACGGAACCGCCCAGGGCGCCCTCGTAGTCCTCGACGCCGGTACCGACGCGACACTGGCCACGATCACCGTCGGCGGCGCGAACGACGCGGTCGCGGTGAACGCGTCCGGTACGCGGGCGTACGTCGCCGACGCGGACGGTTCCGGATCCACCGACGTCGTCGACACCGCCACCCGGACGGTGATCGCGACGATCCCGGCCGGCGGCCACCGCCTCGCGCTGAACCCGGCCGGAACTATGCTCTACACGACCAGCGCCACCGGCACCCTGTCGGTGATCGACACCGGTACCGACACGGTCGTCGGCAGCGTCCTGTGCGGTACCTCCGGTGGCTCCGTGGCCGTCAACGCGACTGGCACCCGCGTCTACGTCGCCGATCTCGCGACCCGCAAGCTGTGCGTCATAGACACGGCCACGAACACGGTGACCGCCACCGTCACGCTGCCATCCGGAAGCAACCCGATGGCCGTGGCCGTCAACCCAGCCGGAACCACGGCCTACGTCAGCACGGGACCGACGGCCCGGATCTATGCGATCGACCTCCAAACCGACGCCGTCTCGACCAGCTTCCCCTCCGCCATCAGCGTCGCCGAGGCCCTGGACCCGACCGGCAGCTCTCTTTACGTCGCCGACGAGAACCCCATGGGCAGCGGCTCCTTCGCGGCGCTCGCCACTGGGTCAGGCGCGAACCTCGGCGCGGTCCGGCTCGAAGGCCAGCCCTCTGATATCGCCCTCGGCCCCGTCGCGGCCGGCACGACCACCTCGCTCGCGATCTCGCCGTCCGGAACCGCGACGCAGGGTGCCGCGGTGACGCTGACCGCGTCGGTGTCCGGCGCGACGTCGGGGACGGTCCAGTTCTACGATTCCGCGCTGGAGGGCGCGGGTACGGTCCCCTTGGGTGCGCCGGTCTCGGTCACCAACGGCACGGCTACCCTCAGCACCACCGCGCTTGCAGTCGACACGCATACCCTGAGCGCCGCCTTCAGCCCGTCGCAAGCCGGACTGCTGCGGTCAGCCTCGGCGCCCGTGACCTTGCAGGTGGAACCCCAATAGCCCGCCGCGGACACTCCGGCGATCGCTCTGCCTTATAGCTCGAAGCGCGGCGGCGGAACAGGTGACATTCACCGTTGGCGCCGCCGTTCGCGCTCGTCACAATCGCCGAATGCTGAACAGCCGCCGGAGGGGCGCGATCACGGTCGCGCCGGCACTCGTCGGGTTGTGCTTCGGGCTCACCGCCTGCTCCAGTACCGGTACCACCGCGACGGCTGCCGGCACGAATATCTCAAGCCCGGCTGCCGCGAACGCTGCCACATCATCGTCGGTCATATCAACATCTGTTGCTTCGGCATCGGCATCGGCATCGGCATCGGCGTCAACGTCAACGTCTGTCGTGTCGCCCTCGACCAGCACCGCACCGGGCGCGGGCAACGCCCCGACCGGTGCCAGCGATCTGAAGCCCTTCGTCGGCACCTGGACCGGACACACCCGCACGCTCACCATCAGCGCGGACGGCATCGCCACCGAGAAGGTGTACGACGGCTGCTGCACGGTCGCCTGGACGCTCCGCTTCAGCGTCGACCACGCCAGCGGCTCGCACGCCGACGCTGCCCTCTACACCACGCTCCTGTCGGCCTCGTTCAATGAGAACCCGGACTTCCCCACCCCTGGTTCGCCCGAGGCGCAGAAGGGGCAGGGCGGCATCGCGGGCGTGCAGGACGGCGTGCTGACCGAGCCGTACGCCGGCGGGACCTTCTGCGACGCCACCGCCGACGCCGCTGGAAAGTGTGGCCAGTAGCGCGCCGTTCGGCCGGAACTGATGGCATGGGAGTCGACGACGGCCGGATGCACCTGCGGATCAGTCTGCTGATTCGAGCTTGCTGATCTGAGTCGCTGATCCGAGTCGCTGATCCGAGTCGCTGATCCGGCCCGCCGATTCGGGCCCGCTGGTCCGGGTCCGAATCGGCGGGCCCGCTGGTCCGGGTCAGCCTGGCAGTCGCTCGCCGATCCGCCTCAGCCCGGCAGTCGGTCGCTCAGCAGGAACGTGATGAGCGGGCTGCTGACCCGCGGATCGCTGAAGTCCACGCCATGCCCGGAGGCGTCGACGGTGACCATGGCGGCCCGGTGGCCGAAGGCGTGCAGGGTCTGCCGGGCGCCGGAGTAGGCGGTGTCGGGGTCGTAGCGGTTCTGGAGCATCAGGATGTCGCGCGGTCCGGCCGGGCTGGGGCGGACCGGCGGCTCGGTCGGGCGGTAGTGCCAGAAGGCGCACGGCCACACGTCGCCGGACATGCCGTCGGTGAGCGGGTAGCGCTGCCGGTCGGCGGCGGTGCGGGCGGCGTAGTACGCCGGGTCGCTCGACCAGACCGAGTCCTGGCAGATCACCGCGTCCTGGGCGGCGATGAAGTTGTCCGGCACCACCGTCGGCAGGGTCGTGCCCGAACCGCCGCCCGGGACGCTGGTGGTCCGAGTGGCGGCCAGCTGCCAGGCCGCGGCCGCGATCGGGTAGTAGGCCGGGTTGGTCAGCGTGGAGTAGGTGGCGGCCCGCAATGCGTTCCCGGTCAGCACCCGGCCGTCGGTGAGGGTCAGCGGTGAGCGGTCGAGTTCGGCCGCGAGGCGGAAGTACGTGGCGCGGACGGCGGCGGGGGTGGCGCCGAGGTGCAGCGTGCTGTCACGGGCGGCCAGGTAGGCGGCGAGCGCCGGGAAGGTCTCGGCCGCGCCCTGGCTGAACAGGCTGATGCCCTGCTTGACGCCGCCCGGGGCGACTGAGCTGTCCAGCACCACGTGGTCGGTGTGGGTGGGGAACAGGCTCGCGTAGACCTCGCCGAGGTACGTGCCGTATGAAGTGCCCACGTAGGAGATCGCCGGGTCGCCGAGCGCGGCCCGGATCCGGTCCAGGTCCCGCGCCGAGTTCGCGGTGGTGATGTCGGCCAGGTAGGGGCCGCTCGCCGCCGCGCAGTCGTCGGCGACCGTGTGGGCGTAGGCCAGGTTGGCGGTGATCGACCCGTCGGGCGCCGGGAAGGGGTAGTTGAGTTCGGCGGCGCGGTCGGCGGCCGGCAGATCGCAGCGCACCGGCGTGCTGTTGCCCACCCCGCGTTCGTCGAAGCCGATCAGGTCGTAGGAACCGAGCACGGCCGAGGGCAGCACCGAGACCATCTGCCCCGGGTAGTCCAGCCCCGAACCGCCCGGGCCGCCCGGCACCACGACCAGGTCGCCGCGCCGGTGCGCGGGGTCGGCGGTGCGGATCCGCGAGATCTCCAGCGTGATGGCGCCCTGTCCGGGATCCCGGTAGTCGCGCGGCACCCGTAGACTCGCGCACTGCTCGCGGGGATCACGCGGGAACGGGACGCCGTTCGCGTTCGGGGTCGGCGCCGGGCAGGAACCCCAGACCAGCGGGGTGGCAGGGCTGGCAGAGCTGGCGGGGGTGGACGCGGCGGAGGCGGTCGCGGGGATGGTCGTGGCGGTGGTCGTGGCCGAGGTGCCCGGCGTGTCCGGGGCGGCCGCGATGGCGGGCGCGGCCACGGCGGTCAGCGCGAGCACGGTCGACAGAAGCGCGGCACCGGTCACGGCCGGGGCGCGCAGGATTGCAGTCATGGCGCGACGCTAAGGGGGCTGACCTGCTCTCGTCGTCGGTGCAGGGGTGGAGGTCCGGGTGGAGATCGGTGGCGGGCGGTCGGCCCGTGGCTCAGCGGTCGATCATGGCGGCCGAATTCGTGAGGCGTTCCGTGCAACCTCGCGGCCGACTCCTTCCGTCCTAGGCGGGACACGGGAGGGGAGGGTGCTGGATGCGCCTTACCGATGAGGCAGATTTCAAGGAGTACGCCGCCGCGCAATCGCTCGCGCTACGTCGTACCGCCTACCTGATGTGCGGCGATTGGCACCAGGCCGAGGATCTGGTGCAGACCGCGTTGTTGCGGCTGTACCGGTCGTGGTCGAAGGTCCAACGCAGCGGCAGCCGTGACGCGTACGTCCGGCAGGTCCTCGTCCGCTGCCTGATCGACGAGCGGCGGCGGAGTTGGCGCCGTGAGCGCCCGTTCGCCGAGCTGCCCGAAGTCGGCCTGCACATGCGGGACGGGGACGGGATGAACGGCGAGGGCGCGAACGCCGAGTCCGGATTCGAGATCCGGCTCGGACACCGGGATGAGATCTTCGCCGCGCTGGCGAAACTCCCGCCCCGGCAGCGCGCGACCTTGGTGCTGCGCTACTGGGAGGACATGTCGGTCGAGCAGGCGGCCCACGCGCTGGGCTGCACGGTCGGCACCGTGAAGTCCCAGTCCGCGCGGGGCCTGTCCGCGCTGCGCGTGTTGCTTCGGCCGATCGCGGAGCCCCCTGTCAGCGTGACCGAGAAGGAGTGGGATCGATGAACGACAACCAGAGCCACGACGACCACGACGACCACGGCGACCGGATCCACGACCTGTTCGCGCAGGTCGCCGACGACCCGGGCCCGCCGCTGGGCTTCACCGCCGACGGGATCGCCGGCCTCGGACGCCGCGGCGCCCGCACCCGCCGGCTCGCGGCCGTCAGCGGCGCCACGGCCGGGATCGCGGCCGTCGGCATCGCGATCGCCGCACTCCCGGGGGCGGTGGGCTCGGGCCGGGCCGGCGCGTCCGTGGCTTCCGGCGGTCCGTCCGCCTCCCCGTCCGCTCCGGCGGATCCGATCTGCGTGGCGGACGTGACCAACGCCTTCGCGGCCGAATCGGGCGTGGACAAGTCCGCAGCGGAGACGGTGGCGTATCAGGAGTGCCCGGCACTGCGGGCCATCGACGCGGTCCTCGATCCGGCGGGGACGCACCTGACGGAGCTCAACGCGCGGCAAGAGTCCATCACACCCGACGTCGTGTGGACCTATATCGGCAACCGGAGCGATGGCTTCAACGGCACCACGGCGAACATCACCTACAGCAACAAGGGCCAGGCCACCGCACTGCCCTCGGTCGCCATCTCCGTCACGTTCTCGCTTCCCGGCGCCTCGGAACCGGCCCCGCTGTCGAGTGACATGACGCTGGCCGACCGTGCGCCCGGCGTCGCCCCCGGGTCGGCCCCCTGGGTCCAGAAGAGCAGCACGACCCTGAAGGACGGCTCGAAGGTCACCGTCGGCGAGGTGCAGAACGGCGACCGGGTCTCGATGAAGGCCCGGCGGGTCCTGCCCTCGGGCGCGGCATTGACGATCGTCGCCTCGGACTCCTACGACACGGCCTCGGCGACCGAGAAGCCGGGATCGGTGTATGACCCGTTCCCGTTCAGCATCGAGAAGCTTGCGGAGGCGGCGAGCGTCGAGCAGTTCGTGGCGCCCAGCGCTGTGAAGTCCTATCCGATCAGTCCCGCGGGGAAAGTGCCGAGCGGTGGGCCTTCGAGCTCGGGTGGTCACTGATAGCTCGCCCGGAATCGGCAGTGACTCGACTACTGCCGGCATGGGCTGAACGCTGAACAACGCAGTGGCGCTCTGGAAACCGAGGGCGCCACTGCCGTGACCGCTGTGTTGTGCGGGCCGATCTACTAGTGCGGGCCGATCTACTTGTGAGGCAGGTTTACGCCCCGGCCAAGTGCGCGGGCACTCCCTGCTCCCAGGCCTCCCAGTTCGCCATGATCTCCCCGGCCAGCCGCGATCCCACCCGCCAGACGTTCTCCGCGGCCAGGGTCCAGCCCACGTCCTCGGTGAACGCCGACTCGGGGGCGTGCCCGGGGGCGGCCCGGTCGAAGTTCGCTCCGGACCGCAGCACCGCCACCCGCGAGAAGTCCACCAGCCCGGCCTGTGCCGCCCGGTCCAGCGCCACCAGGGTCGCGTTGTCCTCCATCTGTGTCACCGCGTACCGGCCCCGGCGGTCGGTGTAGTCGTGCACCCAGCCGCTGGCCCGTTCGCCCAGCTTCTGCCCGAACCAGAACACACTCGTCGTCAGCGACGAGCCGGACAGGACCGCGGGGGCCTGACCGCCGGGGCCCGGGTAGGCGGCGCGCATCTGGGCCGCCGCCGGGTCGTCGGCCAACGGCACGCCGGCCCCGATCGTGGCCGCCGCCCGCCGCAGTGACTCGTCCAGCCGGTACACCTCGCCGGGCACCCGCAGCTCCGGGGGCTTGCCCGGGGCGCTCGCCCCCAGCGGCACGAAGCCGTGCGGCCAGCTCGCCGGGATCTCGCGGGCGTCCAGTTCGTGGGCGTAGCCGCCGTGCACCGCGTAGTCGGCGCAGACCACGGAGCCGATGGTGCCGACCGCCGGATCGATGCCGGCGATGCCCGCGATCAGGACGTAGGCCCGGGACAGGTCGAACTGCCCGGACAGCGCCAGCGCCGCCACCGAGGCCGCCGCGTTCGACTCGCCCATCCCGGTGGTCAGCAGCCACAGTCCGTCGGCGCGGCCGTGCACCACTGGGAAGTCCGCGCACAGCCCGGGCAGGGCGACCGAGGTGTCGAGACCGTCCCGCACCCGCCACCGGAAGGCCTCGCCGTTCCCGTCCTCCGGATCGGTGTCGAACATCGTCACCACGAGCACCCGTACCTGATGGACCATCGCCGACCCGCTCTCGCCTCGCCCGATATGCCAGGGAATCGATTATCGAGGCCGCCGCCGGTGACCCGCACCCCGCCGGGTGTGGACGGCGCCGGGAAGCCCAGCCCGGCGGCGTCGCACGGACCCGCCGCCGTTGAGGTGGGGGGAAGGGCGCTGGTCCGTGAGCCGGGCTTGCTTGGCCCGTGACCTTCTTGCCGTACCTTGTTTTGTAGCGTTGTTGATTTTCAAGGGGGATCCAGGTGCGGATCGGGCGACGGATACTCGTACTCGCGGCGGTCGTCGCCGCGGCGGCCAGTCCGGAGGTGGCGCAGGCCCGCGGCGGGGGCGGCGGCCACGGC
>NZ_JAAFZA010000081.1 GCF_015356865.1 Catenulispora pinisilvae | reverse complement strand
GGGCTGCACCGGGATGAACATGGTCTCCATGGAGGACGGATGCTGGGGCGCGACGTCCTCGGCGGCGGCCGGCGGGGCGGGCTGGGGCGTCTGGATCAGCATGGTCTCCATGCCGGAGCCGGCCTTCGGCGGCACAGCATCCTGCGCACCAGTAGCCGGAACCGGCTGCGGAGCCTGAATCAGCATGGTCTCCATGCCGGAACCAGCGTTCGGCGGCACAGCATCCTGCGCGCCCGTGGCCGGGGCCGGCTGCGGAGCCTGAATCAGCATGGTCTCCATGCCGGAACCAGCGTTCGCCGGCACAGCATCCTGCGCACCAGTAACCGGAGCCGGCTGCGGAGCCTGAATCAACATCGTCTCGCCACCCGCAGCCGGCGCCGCACTCCCCCAAACCGGAGCCTGTGCCTGTGCTTGGCCCTGTGCCTGTGCCTGCGCCGCGCCCTGCCCCGGCACCACCGCCGCGACAATCCCCGCCACATGCGGCTGGCTCAGCCCCAGCGAGGCGCCGACGGCGTCGATGATCGCGCGCTCGGCGGGCTGGATCGGGCCGTCGGCGGCGGCGACCCGGGCGGCGCCGGTGACCAGGGCCTCGCGGCCGGGGTCCGGGAGTTGCTGGGCCAGGGCGGCCAGCATCTGGGACAGGTCGTCGGGGACCACCTGCATGTCCTGGGCCAGGTTGGGTTCGGCGTAGCCGACCGCGCCGGCGGTGACGATCTCCTGGACGGCCGCCGCGCGCGCCGCCGGGTGGTCCCAGGCGCCGCGTCGCAGGACGTTGACCATCACGCCGCGGACCGAGTTCTGAAGCAGGTCCGTGAACTGGGCCGCGGTGGGGCGGCTCAGGACCGAGGCTTGGAAGTCGTTCTTGCAGTACGTGCAGCGGACGAACTCGCCGACTACCTTCAGCGGGATCAGGGGGATGAAGAACAGCGTGAAGAAGCGCTGGGCTTTCCGGCGTTCGTAGTTGCGGTCCGCGCCGCACGCCGGGCAGGAGAACACCCCGCTGCCGATGACCCGGAAGACGGTTTTCCAGCCCCAGATGATCATTGGTACTAATCCCCTCCGTTCCGCGCGGTACGGAACAGAGGGAATCCTTCCACAGTCACCCGGGTCAGCGGAAAGCCCGGTTCACCGCCGAGATGATGGCCTTGAGCGATGCCGTCACGATGTTGGCATCGATGCCCACGCCCCACAGCACCCGGCTGCCGATCGCGCACTCCACGTACGACGCCGCCTGCGCGTCCTCGCCGGAGGTCAGCGCGTGCTCGACGTAGTCCAGCACCCGCACGTCGATCCCGACGCCGGCCAGCAGGTTGGTGAACGCGTCGATCGGGCCGTTGCCGACGCCTTCGAGTGCCGTGATGGCCTCGTCCACGGACAGGTCCACGGTGAGCTGGTCCTTGGCCTCGATCGCCGAGGACGCGTGGTGACCCAGCAGCTTGATACGGCCCCAGGGCGCCGAGGGGTTCGGCAGGTACTCGTCGACGAACGCGCCCCAGATCTCCTCCGGCGTGACCTCGCCGCCCTCGGCGTCGGTCTTGGCCTGGATCACCTGCGAGAACTCGATCTGTGCCCGGCGCGGCAGGTCCAGCTGGTGCTCGGCCTTCAGGATGTACGCGACGCCGCCCTTGCCGGACTGCGAGTTGACCCGGATCACGGCCTCGTAGTTACGCCCCACGTCCTTCGGGTCGATCGGCAGATACGGCACGGCCCAGACGATCTCGTCCACGCTCTTGCCGGCCGCCGCGGCGTCCCGCTCCAGGTGCTCGAAGCCCTTCTTGATCGCGTCCTGGTGCGACCCTGAGAACGCGGTGTAGACCAGGTCGCCGCCGTAGGGGTGGCGCGGGTGCACCGGCAGCTGGTTGCAGTACTCGACGGTGCGCCGCACCTCGTCGATGTCGGAGAAGTCGATCTCCGGGTCCACGCCCTGGGAGAACAGATTCAGGCCCAGCGTCACCAGGCAGACGTTCCCGGTGCGCTCGCCGTTGCCGAACAGGCAGCCCTCGATCCGGTCGGCGCCGGCCTGGTACCCCAGCTCGGCGGCGGCCACCGCGGTGCCGCGGTCGTTGTGCGGGTGCAGCGACAGCACGATCGAGTCGCGGCGGTTGAGGTTGCGGTGCATCCACTCGATGGAGTCGGCGTAGACGTTGGGCGTGGCCATCTCCACGGTGGCCGGCAGGTTGATGATCACCTTGCGGTCCGGGGTGGGCTGCCAGACCGCGGTGACGGCGTCGCAGACCTCGACCGCGTACTCCAGCTCGGTGCCGGTGTAGGACTCCGGCGAGTACTCGAAGTAGATCTCGGTGCGGGTGCCGTCGGGGCGGGCCGGCATCGCGTCGGCGAACTGCTGGCACAGCTTGGCGCCGTTCACCGCGATCTGGGTGATCCCGGCGGTGTCCTGGCCGAAGACGACCCGGCGCTGGAGCGTGGAGGTGGAGTTGTACAGGTGCACGATGGCCTGCTTGGCGCCGCGCACGGACTCGAAGGTCCGCTCGATCAGCTCCTCGCGGGCCTGGGTCAGGACCTGGATCACCACGTCGTCGGGGATCCGGTCCTCCTCGATGATCTGCCGGACGAAGTCGAAGTCGGTCTGCGAGGCGGCCGGGAAGCCGACCTCGATCTCCTTGTAGCCCATCGCGACCAGCAGATCGAACATCTTCAGCTTGCGGGCCGGGGACATCGGGTCGATCAGCGCCTGGTTGCCGTCGCGCAGGTCCACGGCGCACCAGCGCGGGGCCCGGTCGATCACCTTCGTCGGCCAGTCACGCTCGGGCAGCGGAATCGGGGCGAACGGAACGTACTTGTGGATCGGCATACCGGAGGGCTGCTGCGGCTGTACTCGCATTGTGCTCAAGACTCCCTGGTGGTCTCCAACGGAGGGGGCGGCCGACGGCGGAAACACGAAACGCCGCGACGAGGGAGCCGGCCTGTGTCGGTACTACAGGCCCTCGCCGCGGCTGCTAAGAAGGAGCAGACCGCACTGGCAGGAGTTGCACATAGCGGTGCGACTGTATCCCGATCGTCTCAACGGGCGCACTCTCTGTCCGTGATCCGAGACGACCGCCAGGCGTCACTCGATCAGCGTAATAGCGGCTCGCCGCCTGTTACGAAACGGTGATCAAAGTCATAAAACCGGCCATACTCGCCGCCATGACCAGCGCCACGACCCCGCCCCGAACCGCCGCCGCCCCGGCGTTCTGCGGCATCGTCCCGCCGCACCTGCTCTCCCGCCTGGCGGGTTCGAGCCTGCACGTGGCCGAGGCCGCGCGCCGCACCCTGACCGCCGACGCCCGGCACCGCCGGGCCCGCGGCGCCGTGCCCTGGGTCGGCGAGCGGCACCTGGCCCCGCCGGCCGTCACCGGGCGCGCCGACGACCGCTCGATCTTCGACGACCACGACACCGAGCACCTGCCGGGCTCGCAGGTGCGCGCCGAGGGCGGCCCGGCGACCGGGGACGCCAGCGCGGACGAGGCCTACGACGGTCTCGGCGCGACGTTCGACTTCTACCTGAAGGTCTACGACCGCTGGTCCGTGGACGGCCAGGGCCTGCCGCTGAAGGGCACGGTCCACTACGGCGTGCAGTACGACAACGCTTTCTGGAACGGCTCGCAGATGGTGTTCGGCGACGGCGACGGCGTGGTGTTCGGCCGCTTCACCGACGCGGTGGACGTGATCGGCCACGAACTCACCCACGGCGTCACGCAGTACACCGCGAACCTGGTCTACCGCGGCCAGTCCGGCGCGCTGAACGAGTCGGTCTCCGACTGCTTCGGCTCGATGGTCAAGCAGTACCAGCTCGGCCAGGACGCCGCCGACGCGGACTGGCTGATCGGCGCCGGACTCTTCCTGCCCTCGGTGCGGGGCGTCGCGCTGCGCTCGATGAAGGACCCGGGCACCGCCTACGACGACCCGCACCTGGGCAAGGACCCGCAGCCGGCCGCGATGTCCGGCTACGTGGACACCACCACCGACGACGGCGGCGTGCACATCAACTCCGGCATCCCGAACCGGGCGTTCTATCTGGCGGCCACCGGCATCGGCGGCAAGTCCTGGGAGGGCGCGGGGGCGGTCTGGTACGACGTGCTCACCTCCCCCTCGCTCCCGGCGGCCGCGACGTTCGCCACCTTCGGCACCGCGACCGTGCACGCCGCCGAAGCGCGGTTCGGCCGCCGGTCGCGGCAGGCGAACGCGGTGGCCGCGGCGTGGCGGGAGGTCGGGGTGTCGGTCCACTCCTGAGCTCCTGGGTCCCTGGGTCCACATCGCCGCGGCGCTCACCGCGGACGGCACGATCGCCGGCTTCCACGTGGTGGACGTCTTCCCGGACTTCCGGATGGCCGACATCGGCAACACCGGCGTTCCCGCGGAGTTCCGCGGCCACGGCCTGGGCCTGCGGCTCAAGGCGGCGCTGACGCTGCACCTGCTGGAACACGAGCCGCATGTCGATCTCATGTCGACCTGGAACAACGTGGACAACGCGCCGATGGCCCGGGTCAACGAGGCGCTGGGCTTCGAGATCGCCGAGGCCTGGAGCTCCTGGCAGTTTGACCTCTAATATCAGAATTCTGCGGCCGGGCTCCGGACCCGCAGGACTCTGAGAGGGGGGACGCCGCGTGGCCGACCTGCCCGCCGCCGTCGCCGCGGACGCCGCCGTCACCGCCGTCGCCCCGCTGGACGCGACCACCCGCATGGTGTGCGCGCAGGCGTACTGGGACCCGACCTTCGCCGCCCAGGCCGAGGAGCTGCTGCTCGGCGACCCGTTCTCGGCGATCGGGCCGCCGGTCGGGCTGGACCTGCCGGTGATCCTCCAGCACGCCCGGCACTCGCTGCGGATCGATCGGCGCCGGGACTGGGCGCTGCTGGCGTGCTGGATGCTGGTCGCGCTCTGCGTGGCCGGGCCGCTGGTGATCACCCGGGGCACCAAGGACTTCGAGCCGACGGTGTTCGGCGTGCTCTGCGGCGTCGCCTCGGTGGCGACCCTGGCCTGGACCATAGCCACCACGGCCCGCTGGCTCCGGGTCCACGCCGCCTTCGCGCTGCTGCGCACCCCACCGGCGCCGCCGGTCTCCGCGCCGCCGCTGCCCCCGGACATGCACGCCGAGATCGTCGCCGACCAGGCCTCGAACGTGGTCTGCTACCCGGCCGGCGCGCCGAACCCGTTCGCCGCCTTCGGCGAGCTGCTGGGCGAGGAGGTCACGGTCGGGCTGCCGCCGATGCCGGCCCGGGTCGACGCCACCGACCTGCACCTCTACCTGGCCAACGAGCTGGGCCGGGACCCGCGCCTGGCAGACGTGACGATCGCCGGGAACCTGTTCGTCCGCGGCGACGTGGCCGACGACCTCCCCGGCCTGTGGCCCGGCGGCAAGCAGAGCCGGCCGTCCCGCCAAGCCCACGCCCTGATCTACTCCGTGGGCATCAACCCCGGCGACCGCGCACAGACCTATCTGACCTTCCAGACCGCCCGCCACGACGGCGGCCTCATGATCTCGATGCACGTCCGCATCCGCGAACAGAACGAGCGGATCGTCCTGGGCATCGCCTCGACGATCGCGACACCGCCGGCCGCGAAGTACACCTCGGTCAGCGGCCCCCTCCCCCGCACCCGGGGCCGGCTGCGAGCCCACGCACGCTGGTACACGCTGCTGGAACTGCCCCGTATCGCGACCGAGGCCTGGAGCAGCCCGCTGGTCGCCTTCGTCGGGCACCGGCTGAACCTGCGGGCCCGCAAGAAGGGGCTCCGCCGCATCCGCCGCAAGGGCCGGCTCCCGGAGCGCGGCGCCCGCACCTCGCTGCGGCGCTGGATCATGGACCCGGCCAAGATCACCGCACACGACGCCGAGGCCCGCGACGTCCTGCGGCTGCTGCGCGCGGCGTTGTTCGAGCACCTGGTGCGCTACTTCCAGGCGCACGAGCTGCCGACCGGCGACCTGATGGGGGTGCGGGACGCGGTGCTGCGAGTGGAGGGGACGGTGCGCGCCGGAAGCGTTGCGGAGACTGGGAGACCCGACTCGGATCGGACGGCCGACGCGGCTCAGAAGGCCAACACAGATCAGAAGGCTGACACGCACCGGAGGGCCAGGGCGGATCGGAAAGCAGACGCGAATCGGAAAGCCGACGCGGCTCGAAGAGCTGAGGCGGATCGAAGAGCTGAGGCGGATCGGGACTTCAGGGCAACCGGGCGGCCTCGGCGATGAGGTCTTCGTAGCGGGCATCCGGCTTCGCCCGAAGCAGGTCGGCGAGGTGGAGCCAACGGTCGGGGCGGCCGTCGAGATGGGCCCGGACCAGGTTCTCCAGGGGTCGGTCGAGCGGGTGGTCCAGGTCGATTCCGTCCCGCCACGACGGAAGGTTCCGCGGCCACTGGCCGCCGCCCGGCACCGGGAACCCCCGGGCCGCCTCGATCAACGGCTCCGCGTCGCCGGTGGCCATCGACTCGCGGACAAACGGCGCCATCGCCTTAAGACCTCGGGTGAGTTCCAGCTCTAGCGCCCATACCGCTTCGACCCCGGCGGCCTCGGCGAGCACCGCGTAGGCCGCCGCCCGTCCTGACATGTCGCGCCGACTCCACTTGGGAATGGCCATGCGCAGGACGCTGAGCACCCACGCGGGATCGTCGGCCAGATGCCGAAGCGTGTCCACCGCCCTGGCCGGGCTCCGTCCGCAGATCCACCGCTTCAGCTCGTCGTCGTGCGGCGCCGCGACGTACGCCCGATCGAGGACCTCCTGACCGACGGCCGTGACGCGTTCCATGATCGCGATGGGGACGTACGAGTCCGCCGACTCATCGATCAGGCGCGTCAGGACCCGATCGGGGGTGGCCATGTTATCGGCGAGATTCCGGCGTTGCTGGTGGGTACCGTCGGCGACCACATGGTCCACCAACGCCCGGCACAGCGGAGTCAGACCGGCCGCGGTCGTGACCGCGTCCTCGATACCCTGGACGGCCAGAGCGCGGGCAGCCACGTCAGCGGGCGCCAAAGCGAGAAGGATGTTCGCGGCCTCGCGGACACCCTCGGGCAGGTTGCCGACTGACACGGGGTCTTCGATGCGGACAGCCTTGTCCGGCTTCGCGAAGAGTTCGAGGATGGTGCCTTTGTCGGTGTACATCCGCGAAAAAGCGTGTGCCCAGCGTTTCGGATCGCCCGCCAACCACTTGGCGGCGTATCCCGCGATGCAGAAGCGCATATCGTCTGCGGCCCGCTGCTCTCCTGCGAGATGTTCGCCGCCATCGGGGATGGCGAGCGACATCGCGAGTGCGGCCGGCCGGGTGTGTTCCAGAACTTCGGCGGGCGACATGGTGCCGGCTCGCAGCGCGGCCCAGGCCAGCGCGCGGAGCCGGTGGGCCGCCTGCGGGGTATTGAGGGACACCGCCTCACCGATGAGTTCGCGGTACTGGTCCACGGATACCGCTTCCACGCTCTCTTGCACGAGAGTGAAGTCGGAACCGAACGTGTAGACCCAACTGAGGTTGTCGAAACGCGGGAACCCCAGACGGCTGAAGGCGCTGCCCCGGCCCTCCCACAGCCCGCGATGGCGCCGCGCCACGTCCCGAAGCCCGTGGGCGTCCAAGGTCGCGATGATCCTCGCCGCCTGACGCTCGGTGAGCCACGCGACGTGCGGCATCAGGGCCAGGACCAGCTTCGGGTCGTCCGCGTCGGCTATCTCGTCCCACCGATCGTCCCTTTCGAGCCGGGGCTGCGACTTGGTGAAGGCGAGCAGGCGCCGCCTGACTCGGGACGCGACGACCGCATGGCCGTCCGGCCCCTGCCGATCCCGCAGGATCGCCCGGCGCGCCCGGTGCACCCGCGGATCGGCCGGATCGAGGGTGAAGAACACCTCGTCGGCTTCCGGATCGAAGCGCATCAGGACCCGGTCGATGACCCACTCGGGGTCTTCGCACCGGCCGAGAACAGCCTGGCGGGCCAAGGCGGCCAGGGCGGAGGACGGGCCCCTGGCGAGGATGTAGTCCCGGGCCGGCCGGGTGAGCCGCCCCTCCGCCGCCGTGACGGCCGCGGCGAGGTCCGCCTCGGGCAGCGCGGCCAGCACCGCCGGGATGTCCGCCGGCCGGGCTGATTCGAGGAGCCGGAAGAACCGGAGCAACACCTTTACAGGCGCCGGGCCCGCCGAACTCGCATCCGGCACGGCACCAGTCGGCGGACCCGGCATCACCCACCCCACTTACCCCACCGCGCTAACGGGGATACGTCTGAGTCTGTATCGGCTCAGTTTCTCAGAAGACGCAGACGGTCCCGGCATCTGACGAGGATGCCGGGACCGTCGGGCCCTCTACCGAGGTTCACTCGTGAGACTCACCGGGAGGCGCCATGGTTGTACGGGGCGTGAGCACCGGGCCCACGCCGCTTCTCAGAACCCTCAGAACCCGACCCTCAGAACCCGAGCTTGGCCAACTGCTTCGGATCCCGTTGCCAGTCCTTCGCGACCTTCACGTGCAGGTCCAGGAACACCGGCGTGCCGAGCAGCGCCTCGATCTGCTGCCGGGCCCGCGAGCCGACCTCGCGCAGCCGCTCGCCGCCGTGGCCGATGATGATCGCCTTCTGGCTGGGGCGCTCCACATACAGCGTGGCGTGCACGTCCAGCAGCGGCCGGTCGGCGGGCCGGTCCTCGCGCAGCGTCATCTCCTCGACGGTGACGGCCAGCGAGTGCGGCAGCTCGTCGCGCACGCCCTCCAGCGCGGCCTCCCGGACCAGCTCGCCGACCATGACCTCTTCCGGCTCGTCGGTCAGCTCGCCGCCCGGGTACAGCGGCGGCGACTCCGGGAGCTGCTTCACCAGCAGGTCCTCCAGCAGCTGGATCTGCTCGTCGCGGACCGCCGAGACCGGGATCACCTCGGCCCACTCCACGCCGACCTCGCGGCCCAGCTCGACCAGGGCCAGCAGCTGCTCGGCGATCTGCTCCTTGGAGGCCTTGTCGGTCTTGGTCAGGATGGCGATCTTCGGGGTGCGGCGGACCTCGGCCAGCTCGGCGGCGATGTACCGGTCGCCGGGGCCGATCTTCTCGTCGGCCGGCACGCAGAACCCGATGACGTCCACCTCGGCCCAGGTGGCCCGCACCTCGTCGTTCAGCCGGGCGCCGAGCAGGGTGCGCGGCTTGTGCAGACCGGGGGTGTCGACCAGGACCAGCTGCGCGTCGTCGCGGTGCACGATGCCGCGCACGGTGTGCCGGGTGGTCTGCGGCCGGCCGGAGGTGATCGCCACCTTCGCGCCGACCACCGAGTTGGTCAGCGTGGACTTGCCGGCGTTGGGCCGGCCGACGAAGCAGGCGAAGCCGGCGCGGAAGTCGTCCGGGAACTCGTTGCGGGGCGGGGAGTCGTCACGGACGCCGCGGCCGTAGGCGGTCGGCGCCGGCTCCGAATCCCGGACCTGGTCGGAGGTGACGCGCTTCTCGGCGAGCTTCTGGCTGCGCTTGACGCGATCGGCCTTCTTCTTCGCCGCCTCGGCGTTGGCCGCCTGGCGGGACCGGGATCGTCCACTTCCGCTGCTCGTCATGGGGACCATTCTCCCTTACTCGGGACGGTGCGCCGCTCAGAGCTTGGGATCGGCCAGGAACAGCCGCGGCGGGGTGCCCGAACCCTTCAGATCGGCGACCACGTCCAGGTCCGCCTGCCGGAACCCTTTCTCCGCGCTGACCAGCACCGCGGCCTCCAGCGACTTGGCCCCGCCGACCACCGCCATCGCGACCGCGGCCTGGAGCGCCGAGAGCTGCAACGCCGGCAGCTCGACGGTGGTCGCGACATAGGTGCGGCCGGTGTCGTCACGGACCGCGGCGCCCTCGGCCGCGCCGTTGCGGGCCCGCTGGGCCTTGGCGAGGGTGTGGAGCTTGGCGTTCTCGGGGTCCAGCTGGGTGTCGGTCATGGCCCAACGCTATCGAAAACGCAGAAGGCCCCGGAATTGTCTTCCGGGGCCTTCTTTTCCGCTGAGCGGATGACGAGATTCGAACTCGCGACCCTCACCTTGGCAAGGTGATGCTCTACCAGCTGAGCCACATCCGCATTCGCCGACCGGGTTTCCCCGGCGACGAGGAAAACTATAGCCCATGTCCGGAGTGGGTTCGCCACCTGGTTACCCGGACGTGTCAGGCGTCGCTTAAGGCATCGGGCCGGGTATCAGGCCGGTATCAGCTCAGGCATCAGGTCAGGTGTTTTCCTGCGGAACACGCTTCACCAACACGGTGCCGATCCGGCGCCGCCGGCCCTCCGCGGACTCCGCGGTGAGCCGTAGTCCCTCGACCTCGATCTGCGCACCGGGGATCGGCACCACGCCCAGCCGCTTGGCCATCAGGCCGCCGACGGTCTCCACGTCGTCGTCCTCCAGGTCCACCCCGAACAGGTCGCCGAGCTCGTCCACGCCGAGGCGCGCGGTGACCCGCGCCGCGTCCGGGGACAGCCGCTCCACCGAGGGCCGCTCCACGTCGTACTCGTCGGCGATCTCGCCGACGATCTCCTCCAGGATGTCCTCGATGGTGACCAGCCCGGCGGTGCCGCCGTACTCGTCGATCACCACGGCCAGGTGGATGTGCCCGGCCTGCATGTCCCGCAGCAGCTCGTCGGCGGGCTTGCTGTCCGGGATGCAGACCGGGTCGCGCATCGCCGACTCCACCAGCTCGGTGGTCTCCCCGCTGGGGTGCTCGTGGATCCGCCGGACCAGGTCCTTGAGATAGACGATGCCGACCACGTCGTCGGCGTTCTCGCCGACCACCGGGATCCGGGAGAAGCCGCTGCGCAGCGCCAGCGACAGCGCCTGGCGCAGGGTCTTGTGCCGCTCGATGAAGACCATGTCGGTGCGCGGCACCATCACCTCGCGCACCAGCGTGTCGCCGAGCTCGAAGACCGAGTGCACCATCCGGCGCTCGTCGTCCTCGATGACGCTGTTCGCCTCGGCCAGGTCGACCAGCGCGCGCAGCTCGGCCTCGGAGGCGAACGGGCCCTCGCGAAAGCCCCGGCCCGGGGTCACGGCGTTGCCGATCATGATCAGCAGCTGCGCCAGCGGCCCCAGGACCTTGGTCAGCAGCGCCAGCGGGCCGGCGAAGCGCAGCGCCACCTTCACCGAGTGCTGGCGGCCGATGGTCCGCGGCATCACGCCGATGAAGATGTAGGAGACGGCGATCATCACGCCGATCGCGGCGAGGCCGGCGCCCCAGACCGCGTCGATCCGCCGCATGAACAGCACGGTGACCAGCACCGTGGCCGCGATCTCGCAGCCCACCCGCAGCAGCAGGACCAGGTTCAGCACCCGGGCCGGGTCGTCGACCAGCTCCTTGAGCCGGGGCGAGCGCGGCACGCCCTCCTCGACCAGTTCGGCGGCCCGCACCCGGGACACCCGGGACAGCGCGGCGTCCGCACAAGCGGAGACCCCCGCGACCGCGACCAGTACCGCGACCGCGACGATCTCCCAGAAGAGCAGGGCACTCATCGGGCCACCTCGTGGCCCCGGCCAGTGCCCTGCCGATGTCTATGACCGCTCATCGAGCGCCTGACCTGGCCTTCCATCCTCGTAGCAGCTGTTTTTGGAGACCGAACATCTCGGCCTCCTCCTCCGGCTCGGCGTGGTCGTAGCCCAGCAGGTGCAAGATCCCGTGCGTGGTGAGCAGCCGCAGCTCCTCGGCCGTGGCGTGGCCGGCGTCCTTGGCCTGCTTCTCGGCCACCTCCGGACACAGCACGACGTCCCCGAGCAGCCCTGGGACCGGCTCGTTGTCGTCCTCGGCGCGGGCCGGGCGCAGTTCGTCCATCGGGAAGGAGAGCACGTCGGTCGGGCCCGGCTCGTCCATCCACTGGATGTGCAGCTGCTCCATCGCGGCGGTGTCGACCAGCAGGATGGACAGCTCGGCCATCGGGTGGATGCCCATCTCACCGAGCACGTACCGGGCCACCCCGACCAGTTCCTCGGCGTCCACACCCTGCTCGGTGCCGTAGTCGGTCTCGTTGGCGATGTCGATCGACATGGGGGTCAGTGCCTCTTCCTCTTGGCGTCCCCACCCCGGGCGTCATACCGCCCGTACGCGTCGACGATGTCCCCCACCAATCGGTGCCGCACCACGTCGGCACTCGTCAGCTCGGCGAAATGGATGTCCTCCACGCCGTCCAGGATATTGCGCACCACCCGCAGCCCGGACTCGGTCCCCCCGGGCAGGTCGACCTGGGTCACGTCGCCGGTGACGACGATCTTGGAACCGAAGCCGAGGCGGGTGAGGAACATCTTCATCTGCTCGGGGGAGGTGTTCTGGGCCTCGTCGAGAATGATGAATGCGTCATTAAGGGTACGGCCACGCATATATGCCAGCGGAGCCACCTCAATAACCCCAGCCGCCATCAACCGGGGAATACTGTCCGGATCGAGCATGTCGTGCAGCGCGTCGTACAACGGCCGCAGATACGGGTCGATCTTCTCGTACAGCGTCCCGGGCAGGAAGCCCAGCTTCTCCCCGGCCTCGACCGCGGGCCGGGTCAAGATGATGCGGTTGACCTGCTTGCTCTGCAGCGACTGCACCGCCTTGGCCATCGCCAGGTAGGTCTTGCCGGAGCCGGCGGGCCCGATGCCGAACACGATCGTGTTGCGGTCGATGGCGTCGACGTAGTTCTTCTGGTTCAGCGTCTTGGGGCGGATGGTGCGGCCGCGGTTGCTCAGGATGTTCTGGGTCAGCACCTCGGCCGGGCGCTGCCCGTCGACGTCGGCCTCGCCGCTGCGCAGCATCTGGATCGAGCGCTCGACGCCGTCCTCGGTGAGCGGGGCGCCGGTGCGCAGCATCAGCAGCATCTCGCCGAAAAGCCGCTCCACCAGAGCCACCTCAGCTCGGCTGCCGGAGATGGTCACCTGGTTGCCGCGGGCGTGGATGTCGGCGCCCGGGAAGGCCTTCTCGATCACCCGCAGCAGGCCGTCGCCGGCCCCGAAGACGGAGACCAGGGGGTGTCCGGACGGTATTTCGATCTTGGCCTGGACGACGCCGGGGGCGACTTCCTCGGCATCGGTGGCACGCGCGGCGCCAGTGGAACGTGCCCCGGAGGCGGGCCTGGAGGACCCGGAGGACGCCCCTGCCCCGTTCGCCCCCGCGCGGCCGGCCCCGGCCGCCCTCCCGTTGCGGTCCGCGGCGGAGGACTGGCGGCCCTTGCCCGAGCGCGGTGCGGTGTTGTCTGCCATAGGAACGGCCATACGGCCTTTGATCACTCTCCTGTCTCCGTGGTGGTTCCATGCTAGCCCGCACCCCCGCGACCAGGGCGGGAGATTTTGCCCCGGCGCCCTTTTCGTCATCCTGACGCTATGCTAGTCTCGAACTGTTATCGTCAGATGGACGATAAAGCGGGACGACGCGTGAGAAGGCGATGGGGATGGGTAGCGGACGCTGGGACTACGACGCATACGAGGCGGCTGAGGCCTACCGCAGGGCGAACGGCCGCAGCGCCTTCGACTACAACGACCGGGTGCTCAGCCGCACCCCGCGCAACCAGTGGCGCGCGCACCCGGACCTGGAGCCCTACGGCGTCGGCGTCCGGGAGAGCCGGGACAGCGCCGAGCACCCGGCCTCGCTGGCGATCTCGGTCCTGTTCGACGTCACCGGCTCCATGGGCGGGGTCCCCCGGGTGCTCCAGACCAAGCTCGCCGACCTGCACGGCCTGCTGCTGCGCAAGGGCTACGTGGACCACCCGCAGATCCTGTTCGGGGCGATCGGGGACGCCTACTCCGACCGGGTGCCCCTGCAGGTCGGGCAGTTCGAGTCCGACAACCGCATGGACGACCAGCTCGGCGACATCGTCCTGGAGGGCGGCGGCGGGGGCCAGATGCGCGAGTCGTACGAGCTGGCGATGTACTTCATGGCCCACCACACCTCGCTGGACTGCCACGAGAAGCGCGGCAAGCGCGGCTACCTGTTCATCATCGGCGATGAGATGCCCTACCCGAATGTGAACCCGCAGCAGGTGTCGCGGGTGCTCGGGCACCGCGTCGACGGCCCCGGACGTTCCGACCGTTCCGGCCGTCCCGACCACCCCGGCCGCCCCGGCGAGTGGCCCGGCGGGCACCTCGGGCGCGGCGGCTTCCCGACCACCCCGATCGAGGACGTGGTCCGCGACCTGACCCGCAAGTTCGACGTCTACTACATCCTCCCGGAGGGCTCCTCCTACGTCGGCAACGACGAGGTCCTCGGCGCCTGGCGCGCGCTGCTCGGCCAGAACGTCATCCAGCTCGACGACCTGGACGCGGTCTGCGAGACCATCGCGCTCACCATCGGCCTGGCCGAGGACCGCATCGACCTGGACGGCGGCCTGGAGGACCTGCGCGACGTGGGCTCCGGGGCGGGACGCTCTGTGGAACGCGCGCTGGGCGAGTTGGACACGCACCGCGGCACCCGGCGCGACCGCCGGGGTGACCAGCGGAGTGACCAGCGCGGTGACCGACGCGGCAGCCGCGCCACCCACGACGCGGACGTCCGCTTCCTGCGCGCGCAAGGCGTCGGCTACACGTACGACTCCGGATACGACGACCGTCCTGAAAGCCGCCGGTAACAGAGCACTGGTAAGAGAGCACCTCTCAATGGACTTGATCGGCATGAAGCACGCGATCGTGGTGGACCTCGGCTACGGCGACGCCGGCAAAGGCTCGACCGTGGATTGGCTCTGCTCCCCCGCCCGCTCCGAGCCCCGCGCCGAAACGCGGTTTCACCATGAAGCACAGATCCGCGCGGTCGTCCGCTTCAACGGCGGCGCCCAGGCCGGCCACAACGTGGTCACCCCCGAAGGCCGCCACCACACCTTCGCGCAGTTCGGCGCCGGCACCCTGCACGGCGTGCCCACGCACCTGTCCCGCTTCATGCTCGTCGAGCCGTTCGCGCTGGCCGCCGAGGCCGCGCACCTGGCCGAGCTCGGCGTCCCCAACCCGTTCGCCCTGCTGTCGGCGGACTCCCGCGCGCTCATCACCACCCCCTACCACCGTGCCGCGAACCGCGTGCGCGAGTCGGCCCGAGACCGCACCCCCGGGTCGACCCGCCACGGAACCTGCGGCATGGGGATCGGCGAGACGGTCTCCTTCTCCCTGGCCGTCTCGCCGGATAAGCCTGCGCGCGTCGGGGACTGCCGGGACCGCGGCCCGCTCATCAGGAAGCTGACGGCGCTGCGCGACCGGATCGCGGCCGACCTGGAGCTATCCGGGCTGCGCCTGCCCACCGACCTGCCGAGCCCGGAGTTCTGCGCGGACGTGTACCAGGCGTTCGCACAGCGCGTGCGGATCGTGGATGAGGAGGACAGCGGATATCTCGCCGCGCTACTGGAATCCGGACCCTGCGTCTTCGAGGGCGCCCAAGGCGTGCTGCTCGACGAGTGGTACGGCTTCCACCCGCACACCACCTGGTCGACGACCACGTTCGCCAACGCCGAGGCGCTGCTGAAGGAGTCCGGCCAGGCCCCCGACACCGCGGCGCGCCTCGGCGTGGTCCGCACCTACAGCACCCGGCACGGCGCCGGACCGTTCGTCTCCGAGGACGCGGCCCTGACCCCGATGCTGCCGGAGCCGCACAACGAGACCGGAACGTGGCAGGGGGCGTTCCGGATCGGGCACTTCGACGCGGTGGCACATCGCTACGCGCTCGACGTGTGCGGCGGCGCCGACGCGTTGGTGGTCACCCACGCCGACGCCGAGGCGACCGGCCGGCGCCTGTGCCGGGCCTACCAGGCCGCCGCCGACGTCCCGGCGATGGAGAAGCTGCCCCGCAGCCTGATCCGCGACCTGGACTACCAACGGCTCCTCACCAAGACCGTGTCCCGCTGCACACCGGTCTACGAGGACGGCCCGCAGGACCCCCGGGACTGGCCGGACGTCATCGGCGACGCGCTGGGCACACCGGTCGGCGTGGTCTCCAGCGGGCCGACCTGGCGGGACAAGGCCGCGCGCCTGCCCTGCGCGAAATAGTGCGGCGCAGGGCGGGCGCGGGCTATGGGCTGGTCGGGTTCGGGTCTTTTTTGGGCGGGGGCTGGAGTTTGCGGGCCGGGTTGCGGTTGGGTTGTGGGTTGAAAGGCAATTTTTACGGCCTTCGGTCATGGTTGGGCCGGTTCGGGGTTCGGGTCGGCGGGTGTGTTTGTCGGCTGCCGGTTCCCGCGTTCACAACCCCGCCGCACCTCAGGCCTCTTCAACTCCGGCAAGTCGGAACAAGAGCCAGATCAAAAGCCAGATCAACAGCAAGGTCAAGAGCCAGATCAAGGTCAAAAACTGTGGTGAAGAGCCCGGCGCCTCCGACGGGGGCTCTCGGCTCCCTCGGGGAAATGGCGCAATTCCATAGGGTGGCCGGGTCAGGGCCCTGCGGCGGCGGTTCCTGAGGTGGTGCGGTCCGTTCCCCACGGTCGCGTCGTCAGCCCCAAGGGGTACAGCGCCGGTGTCCGGGAGTAAAGTCCGCGCCGTTGCGGTCGGGGTTGCAAGCTGCGGTTTTGATAGCGCGAACTTGACTCCCGGCCACCGGCGCTGTAGGCAAAGCCCTGCCGACGCGACCGAGGGGAACGAACCGAAAACCGACCGGAAGAATAGCAACCGCAGGGCCCGTATACGCAGGCTGGTCGGTGTCGCTGCCGGTGAGGCCCTGGCGACGGGCCGGTGGTCAGCAGTCGGCAACATGCCCGCCTTCCGCCGATCCGCCTCGGTATACCCGCCGCCTCGATGGTATCGGTTGTGGCCGCCGGGTCGATCCGGCACCCGCCACCCGGAGTCCGCACCCTTGGCGCCGGTGCGCTGGCCAGCACCCTGACCGGCGGCCGAACTCGCCGAGCCGACCGCCACGCACCACCAGTTTTGTACTTCTCCGGTCGGTTTTCGGTTCGTTCCCCTCGGTCGCGTCGGCAGGGCTTCGCCTACAGTGCCGGTGGCCGGGAGTCAAGTTCGCGCTATCAAAACCGCAGCTTGCAGCCTCGACCGCAGCGGCGCGGACTTTACTCCCGGACACCGGCGCTGTACCCCTTGGGGCTGACGACGCGACCGTGGGGAACGAACCGCAACCACCTCAGGGACCGCCGCCGCTGAGACTGGCTCGACCACCCTATGGAATTGCGCCAGTTCCCCGAGGGAGCCGAGAGCCCCCGCCGGAGGCGCCGGGCTCTTCACCAGGGCTCTTGACCTTGCCGTTGACCTTGACTTTGCTGTTGATCTTGCCTGTGACCTTGCCCTGACCTGCCGGAGCTGAAGAGGCCTGAGGCGGGGCGGGGTCGTGAACACGAAAACCGGCAGCCGACAAACACACCCACCGACCCGAACCCCGAACCGGCACAACCATGACCGAAGGCCGTAAAAAGCATTTAAAACCCACAAAATAACCGCAACCCGGCCCGCAAGCCCCAACCCCAAAAAAAGACCCGAACCCACAACAACCCCCAGCTAGCTCGCACTCCGCACCGACAAAGCGCGAAGTGCCACCGCCTGACTCGCGGCGAACAAGCCGATGTCGACGGCGACCGCCAGCACCGCCCCGACCACGACCACGGTCGCCGAGGCAGCGGACACCGCCGCGACGACGCTGGCCGCGAGCAGGTTGACCGCCATCACCAGCCGCAACGCCCAGCGCAGCGGCATCCGGGACAGCAGCCACAGCACCAGCCCGGCCCACACGGCGACCACCGCTCCGGCCACCGTCAGAACAGCTTCCGGAAGCGCCACCCATCGGGCCAGCGGTGCCGCCGCGAGGGCGGCCACGCTGCCGAGGACCGCGCAGTGCGAGCCCTACCCACTGTCGCTCGCCGGGATCCCGCGTCCGCGAGGTCCCCGCGGCGGTACTCAGGTCCCGAACGTGCTTAGGTCCCGAACGTGCTCAGGTCCCGAAAGTGCTCAGGTCCCGAAGGTGCTCAAAAAGTCGCCGCCGAGCACGTGCGCGTGCACGTGGAAGACCGTCTGCCCGGCGTGCGCGTCGGTGTTGAACACGATCCGGTAGCCGCCGTCCGCGATCCCCTCCGCCTTCGCCACTTCGGCGGCCTCGGTCAGGAGTGCGGCGGCCAGCTCCGGTGCGTTGGCGGCCAGCTCGGTGGCGTTGCGGTAGTGCGCGCGGGGCACGATCAGGTCGTGGACCGGGGCCTGCGGGTTTATGTCCTTGAAGGTGAAGGTGAGATCCGTCTGGCGGACCACCGTCGCCGGGATCTCACCGGCCACGATCTTGCAGAAGAGACAGTCGGGTTGTGCTTGGCCGTCGGCCATCGTGTCCTCCTCGGGCGCCCGTAGGTCGGGGTTTTCCGGCGATAGGCTACGGCACCATGCGCCTCCTCGACGGGTTCGCCCCGGCCGCCACCGCGATCGGCACCCCGCCCGACGTCCCGGACCTGAGCGACGACGCCCGGGCCGCGGTCAAGGGCTTCGCCTCGGCCACCGCGGTGGCTCCCGGGGAGTCGGTCGACTTCCACATCGACGTCGCCGAGCCTCGGGAGATCGTCGTGGAGATCTACCGGGTCGGTGCGTACGGGGAGCACCGCACCGCGCTGCTCGGCAGCAGCGAGCCGGTCGCCGTGGCCCCGCAGCCCGCGCCGGTGACGGACCCGGAGGCCGGGATGGTCACCTGCCTGTGGGAGCCGGCGTGGCGGCTGAACGTGCCGGCGGACTGGAAGTCCGGCGCGTACCTCGCGGTGCTCCGCGCCAAGGGCGGTGCTGACGGCGCAGGCGGTACAGACAGCGCAACCGGCGCCAACTACGTCCCCTTCGTCGTCCGCAACCTGCGCCGCCGCACGAGCTGGCTGGTGGTCGTCCCGTTCGCCTGCTACCAGGCGTACAACATGTACCCCTTCGACAACGCGCGCGGTAAGAACCTCTACTACGGCTTCGACGAGAACGGCGAGCAGAGCAGCAAGCTGCGCGCGTCGTCGGTCTCCTTCCGGCGCCCCTACGAGCTGACCGGCATGCCCCGCGAGGCCGAGCGGGTCCACGACTTCGTCGTCTGGGCCGAACGTCAGGGCTATGACATGGAGTATGCCGCGAGCGCCGACCTCAACGAGGGCCGCGTCGACCCGCTGAACTACAAGGGCCTGATCTTCCCCGGCCACGACGAGTACTGGTCGGCGGGGATGCGCAAGACGCTGGTGAAGGCCCTGGACTCGGGGGTCTCGACGGTCTTCCTGCAGGCGAACAACGTCTACTGGCACGTCCGCTACGAGGGCTCGACGATCACCTGCTTCAAGTCGCGCCAGGACCCGGTCAAGACCAGGCGCCCCGGCCAGACGGTCATGTGGCGCGATCTGCGGCTGCCCGAGCAGGAGCTGCTCGGCGCGCAGTACGTCAGCCTGGTCAAGGGCGACGCCCCGCTGGTCGTCGCGAACACCGACCATTGGTTCTGGCAGGCGGCCGGCGTCAGCGCCGGGGACACGTTCCCCGGCCTGGTCGGCGGCGAGGCGGACAGCGTCCAGGACAAGTATCAGAAGGCTGACAGCACCGAGTTCACGATCCTGGCCCGCTCGGCCTACACCGACGGCGCCGACGGCACCCGCGAGCAGCAGACGGTGTTGCACCGCAAGCCCAGCGGCGCGTGGGTCTTCGACGCCGGCACCTTCTTCTGGCCGATGGCGCTGGGTCGCGAGGGCTTCGTGGACGCGCGGATCGAGGCCGCGACGGCCGCGCTGCTGGCCCGCATCGCGGCCGGGGACGGCCTGGGGTCACGGTCGGCACGGCGCCGCGCCGCTATGGCCGCCGCCCTGAAGCGCGAAGCCAGTCCGTCGGCGGTGTCGGCGAAGGCCAAGCCGGTGGTGAAGCGGGTGGGCCGGAAGGTGAAACACACGCTAAAAAGGTCTTCATGACCGTGAAACCCATGAGGAACGTCCGCTTAGATCCGATGACCACGGAGGAATTCGGGCCGTGGCGGGCGAAAGCCGCTTCCGAGTTCGCGATGGCTCAGGTCCAAGAAGGGCACTGGGCCATCGAGACGGCAGAACAGCAGGGCTTGGACGTCACTGACGGTCTGCTGCCCGCGGGTCCGGATACCTACGGACAGCACCTGTGGATAGCCCGGGACACGCAGACCGAGCAGAGGGTGGGCACCCTATGGGTAGCGCTGCGAACAGCCGGCCCGACAGCGGAGGCCTTCGTCTACGACGTCCACGTTGAGGAAGCGCTGCAAGGCGCGGGCTACGGCCGGGCGATCATGGAGGCCGCTACGACTGCGGCCCGTGCGCTCGGCGCCGAGCGCCTAGCCCTGAATGTGCACGGGTCGAACGACCGGGCTTACCAGCTCTACAAGAGTCTCGGCTACGAAGTGACCAACCTGCACATGCGGTTGGGGTTGTAGTACGGCAGGTCAGTTGTAGTACGGCAGATGAGATGTCGTACGGGAGGTCAGGCGCCCCAACCGTAGGCGTCGCCGGTGGCGAGCTCCTGCCAGAAAACAGCTTCCGGCTGTCCTGTCACCCCGATGGCCTCCATCAACGGCTGGATCGCGGGCTGCTGCTCGGCGAAGAACGCCTCGAAGCTCTCGTTGTCGGGCCATTCGTCGAGCGCCATCAGACCGCCCCCATCCGGGGCGCCGTAAAAGCGGTGCGCTATGAGGCCGTGGCGCTTCGCCCCCTCAACGATGCCCTTCAGCTTGTCCGGGTTCTCCTTCGCGTACCGTTCCAACGCCTGTGGGTCACCGGGGATCTTCAACGTCATGAATACGGACATGATGCTCCTCTCAGCGCGTTTGAGGCGCGCGTCGACTTCGCTCATCCGTTCTATTCGATCACTTCTATGGCCCCGGCGTGTTGTTCAATCCGCCATCCGGAGGACCTATCCCCAACGCCCCGACTTGGCCAGCACCACCGTCGCCGCCGCGGTCCCGGCCGTCGACGTCCGCAGCACCGTCGGCCCCATCTTGTAAGCCCGCGCCCCGGCCGCCTCGAAAGCCGCCAGCTCCGGCGGCGTGATCGACCCCTCCGGCCCGATCACCAGCACCACCGAGCCCGCGTGCGCCACCTCCAGGCCCGCCAGCGGCGTGTGAGCGTCCTCATGCAGCACCAGCGCCTGATCGGCCTGCTCCAGCAGCTTCGCCACCTCGGCGGTCGAGTGCAGCGCCGTCACGGTCGGCCACCAGGCCCGGCGGGACTGCTTTGCCGCCTCCCGCGCCGTCGCGCGCCACTTGTTCAGCGCCTTCTCGCCGCGCTCGCCCTTCCACTGCACGATCGACCGGGCGGCCGCCCACGGCACCACCGCGTCGACGCCGATCTCGGTCATCGTCTCCACGGCCGTCTCGCCGCGATCGCCCTTGGGCAGCGCCTGGACCACGGTGATCCGCGGCGTGGGTGCCGGCGTGCGCACGACGTCGCGGACGTCCAGTTCCAGCCAGTCCTTGTGCGCCACCGCCACCACGCACTCGGCGACCACCCCCGCGCCACTCGCGAGGTCCACCCGCTCCCCGGCGGCCAGCCGGCGCACGAGGGCGGCGTGCCGCCCCTCGGCACCGTCCAGACGCACGCGAGCACCGCGGCCGGCCGTCTCAGTGTCCTGCCAGAAGAAGACCGGTGCGGTGCTCAAGTGGTTCCCTTGTGTGTTCTATGTACGCTGCGTCCTTGTACCGCGCGTGGCGATCAGCGAGCGTTGAAGGCGTCCCGCAGCCGCGAGAACAGCTTCTGCTGCCCGGGCGCGAACTCGCCGGACGGACGCTCCTCACCGCGCAGCTTGGCCAGCCGGCGCAGCAAGTCCTCCTGCTCGGCGTCCAGCTTCGACGGGGTCTTCACCTCGACGTGCACGATCAGGTCGCCGCGGCCGGCGTCCCGGCCCCGCAGGTGCTGGATGCCCCGGCCGCGCAGCGTGATCGCGTGCCCGGACTGGGTCCCGGGGCGGACGTCGATCTCGGCCGGGCCGTCCAGGGTCTCCAGCGGCAGCTTGGTGCCCAGCGAGGCGGCCGTCATCGGCAGCGTCACGGTGCAGTGCAGATCGTCGCCGCGGCGCTGGAATATCGGGTGCGGCAGCTCGACGATCTCGATGAACAGGTCGCCCGCGGGCCCGCCGCCGGGGCCGACCTCGCCCTCGCCGGCCAGCTGGATCCGGGTGCCGTTGTCGACGCCCGGCGGGATCTTCACGGTCAGCTTGCGCCGGGTGCGCACCCGGCCCTCGCCGCTGCACTCCGGGCAGGGCGAGGGGACCACGGTCCCGAAGCCCTGGCACTGCGGGCACGGCCGCGAGGTCATGACCTGGCCCAGGAACGAGCGGGTGACCTGGGAGACCTCACCGCGGCCGTTGCACATGTCACACGTGACCGGGTGGGTGCCCGGGGCCGAGCCCTCGCCGGAGCAGGCCACGCAGATCACCGCGGTGTCCACGCTGATCTCCCGGGCCGAGCCGAAGGCCGCGTCGGCCAGCTCGATCTCGATCCGGATCAGAGCGTCGTTGCCCTTGCGTACCCGGGAACGCGGGCCGCGCGCGGTCTGGCCGCCGAAGAAGGCGTCCATGATGTCGGTGAACCCGAAGCCGGCGAAGCCGCCCGCGGCACCGCCGGAGCCGCGCGGATCCCCGCCGAGGTCGTACATCTGGCGCTTCTGCGGGTCCGACAGGACCTCGTAGGCCATGCCTATCTCTTTGAACCGCTCCTGGGTCCCCGGATCCGGGTTGACATCCGGATGAAGTTCACGGGCCAGGCGCCGGTACGCCTTCTTGATCTCGTCCTGCGTGGCATCGCGCCGCACACCCAGGACCGCGTAGTAATCCGTCGACACCGACATGCCCTCGCTAGACTCCGCCCAGAAAAAACTGCATCGAATACACGCTACGTGGAACCAAGAGCTTAGGTCTCAGCCAGTATGCGCCCCACATAGGCGGCTACGGCGGTGACCGCGCCCATCATGCCGGGGTAATCCATCCGGGTGGGCCCGAGCACGCCCAGGTGAGCGACCACATCCCGCTCGCCCCGGCCGTATCCGGTGCTCACCACCGAAGTGCCGACCAGACCCTCGTGCGCGTTCTCGTGGCCGATCCGCACCGTGAGTCCGCCCTGCGCCTCTCCGAACAAGCGCAGCAGCACTACTTGTTCCTCCAACGCCTCCAGGACCGGGTAGACGGTGTCCGGGAAGTCGTGCCGGAACCGGGCCAGGTTCGCTGTGCCGGCCATCACCAGCCGCTCCTCGCGCTGCTCGACCACCGCGTCCAGCAGGGTCGCGATCAGCACCCCGACCCAGGTGCGGTCCTCGGCGGCGAACCGCTCGGCGAAGCCGGCCAGCAGCGTCGGGACGTCGCCCAGGCGCCGCGCGTCGACCTCGGAGTTCAGCCGGGCCCGCACGTCGGCCAGGGTGCCCTCGGGCACCGTGGTGCCGCAGTCCACGATCCGCTGCTCGACCCGGCCGGTGTCGGTGATCAGCACCAGCATCACCCGGGAGGGGGTCAGCGGGACCAGTTCCACGTGCCGCACCGCCGACCGGCTCAGCGACGGGTACTGGACCACCGCGACCTGCTGCGTTATCTGGGCCAGCAGCCGCACGGTGCGGGCCACCACGTCGTCGAGGTCGACCGCGCCGTCCAGGAAGGAGTGGATGGCCCGCTTCTCGGCCCCGGACAACGGCTTGACCTGCGAGAGCCGGTCGACGAAGAGCCGGTAGCCCTTGTCGGTGGGCACCCGGCCGGCGCTGGTGTGCGGCTGGTGGATGTAGCCCTCGTCCTCCAGGGCGGCCATCTCGTTGCGTATCGTGGCCGGCGACACGCCGATGTTGTGCCGCTCGACCAGGGCCTTGGAGCCGACCGGCTCCCTGGTGGCGACGTAGTCCTGCACGATGGCGCGGAGCACGTCGAGCTTGCGCTCGTCGAGCCTGCTCTCGGTCGTCACACCCGCCTCCGCTCTCCTCGGCCCGGCTGGCCCTCCCTGGCACTCACCGCGGAGGAGTGCCAGGGCATTCCTTTCAGTGTAACGGCGAGTAGCGGGGATTGGTCCGTCCCCCGGCGCCGTAATGGCTGCGGCCCAGGTCGCGTCGATCGCGTGACCGCTGTGTCCGCCTGAGCCCCTCCCCCTATTACCGCCCGCGCGCACCGTATCCGTCCCCGATCTGCCCGCTGCTGGCAGGATCGAAGCATGAGTGCCTGGACCGAGATCGCCGACGGCGTCTTCACCCGCCGCTTCGAGCCAGTGAACATCACCGTGACCGCCGTGCTCGGCGGGGAGGGCGTCCTGGTCGCCGACACCCGGTGCAGCGTGCGGGAGGGGCGGGAACTGCGCGCGGAGTTGGCCGAACTCACACCGCTGCCGGTGCGCTGGGTCGTCAACACCCACACGCATTTCGACCACATGTGGGGCAACGCGGCCTTCGACGTGCCGCACCTGGTACCGCCCGCGGACTTCTGGGGCCACCAGAACATGCCGGACTTCGACCCGGACGACCCGGAGTTCGTGGCGTTCCGGCAGAGCGTGCGGAACGAGAGCCCGGAGTGGAAGGCGAAGATGGACGAGCTGGTCGTCCGCAAGCCCGATCACCTGGTCGCCGACCGACACGTCCTCGACCTCGGCGGCCGGTCGGTCGAGCTGCGCCACGCCGGGCGCGGCCACACCGACAACGACCTGGTGGTCTGGCTGCCGGACGCGGCGGTCGCGATCAGCGGGGACCTGGTCGAGCAGTCCGGCCCGGTGGCGTTCGGCAGCGACTCCTTCCCGCTGGACTGGCCGCGGACGCTCGCCGCGCTCGCCGGGTTCACCGCCGAGACGACCACCTACGTCCCCGGCCACGGCGACCCAGCGGATCGCGGATTCCTTCAGGGGCAACAGGAATTCGTCACCTCTGTCGCCACCCAGATCAGGGCCCTGCACGCGGACGGCGTCCCGGTCGAGCGCGCGGTGGCGGCCGGCACCTGGCCGTATGAGGACGCCTCCTGGTTCGCCAACGCGGTGAAGCGCGGCTACGCCCAGCTCTCCGGCGAGCTCGGCGTAATCTAGCGGGCGTGCCAGAGCCCGACATCCGCAGCAAGCAATACACCGCCGACCTGTCCGTGACCCGGCGCCGGCCGGTCTCCACCGAAGTGGAAGCGGTCCGCGACCTCGTGGTCGAAGACGTCGAGACCGGCTTCTGCGGCGCGGTGATCCGGGTCGAGAAGATGCCCGGCGGCCCCACGGTCACCCTGGAGGACCGGCTCGGCAAGCACCGCGTCTTCCCGCTCGGCCCGGGCTTCTGGATCGACGGCCGCGCGGTCACCCTCATCGCCCCGAAGACGTCCCAGAGCCCTGCGACCCCGCAGCGGACCGCCTCGGGCTCGATCGCCGTCCCGAAGGCCCGGGCTCGGGTGGCGCGCGCCGGCCGGATCTATGTCGAGGGCCGGCACGACGCCGAACTCGTCGAGAAGGTCTGGGGCGACGACTTGCGGGTCGAGGGCGTCGTGGTCGAGTACCTGGAAGGCGTGGACGATCTGGCGGCGATCGTCGACGGCTTCCGCCCGGGCCCGGACGCGCGGCTCGGCGTGCTGGTCGACCACCTGGTGCCGGGCACGAAGGAGTCGCGCATCGTGGAGGCGGCGATGCGCTCGGCGTATGCCGAGCACCTGCTGGTGGTCGGCCACCCCTACATCGATGTCTGGGAAGCGGTGAAACCAGCCGCGGTGGGCATCGAGGCCTGGCCGCGGGTCCCGCGCGGCCGGCCGTGGAAGGAAGGGGTCTGCGAAGCCCTCGGCTGGCCGGTGAACACTCCGGCGGCGTGGAAGCGGATCCTGCGTTCGGTGCGCGATTTCCGGGATCTGGAGCCGGAGTTGCTGGGCCGGGTCGAGGAGCTGATCGATTTCGTGACGTCGCCGGGAGCGTAGGCCCCGACGCCTCACTGCGGCTCACTGCTTCTCACTGCGCCTCACTGGGGCGCGGAGTAGGACCCGGCGGACCAGTTCTCTTCGTAGGCGCCGTCGTTCGCGCAGTGGGTGGCGCCGTTGAAGGGCAGAACGACGCCGGGCGGGGTGACGCGCACGTAGGCGATCTTCGTGTCGCAGGGCGGGTTGCGTGCAACGGCACGATCTCGGCGGCCAGCCCGGCACAGGATTCCGTGGTCACAGCAGTCCCGATTCCGGTCCCGATTTCGGTCCCGACGCCTGTCATCCCGTCGGGTCGGGATCGGAGCCGGTGGTTGTCAGGGCACTGACAGCGGCCACCGCCGTGAGCGCTCCGGCGCTGCGGGAGATCGGATGCATGGTTCCTCCTGGCAGGGACCCCCCCTACGGTTGTCCGGCCTCGACCTCTTCCTCAGGGATCCCGAGCCGCTTACGCGCCCACTGCTTCAGCGGCGGCGCGAGTTCGGCGACCGCCAGCAGCCGCTCGGCCTCGGCCCGGTCGCGGTGGAAGATCCGCGAGGCGTCGGCGACCGTGAACCCGTGCTCCGGCCGCGACAGCACCTCGACCGGGTCGCCGGCCCCGATGTCGCCCTCGGTCACCACCCGCAGGTAGGCGCCGGGCCGCAGGGCCTGCTCGAACCGGCGGGTCATGCGCTGGTCGCCGGCCCGGACCCCGAGCTTCCAGCACGGGATCCGCGGCTGCGCCACCTCGAACTCCACGCCGCCGACCAGCCAGCGCTCGCCGACCACCGCGTGGCTGACGTCGTAGCCGCTGATGGTCAGGTTCTCGCCGACGAACCCGTCCTCGATCTCGCGGCCGAGTTCGGCGGCCCAGAAGTCGAGGTCTTCGCGGGAGTAAGCGTAGACCGCCTTGTCCACTCCGGCGTGGTTCACCTGGTCGGCCTGCCGGTCGCCCTCGACGTGGTGGTCGACGACCTTGACCCGGCCGGGCACCGGATCCTTGAAGATCGCGGTCTGCTGGCGGACCCCGTTCAGCTCCACATCGCGGGGCATTCCGACGTTGACACTGATCAGGAGACCCCCGACGGCGTCCGGGCGCGCAGTGCTCATGGCGCCCATCCTCTCAGTCGACGAGATCGCGGACAACCGCGTCTGCCAGCAGTCTTCCCTTCAGGGTAAGGACCGCAAACCCCTCGGCCAGTGACCGCGGATCGAGCAGCCCCGCCCCGGCCGCACCGATCGCGGCCTTGCGTCCGGCCGGTTGCAGGATGCTGATATCGCAGCCGGAGTCCAGCCGCAGTTCCAACAGGATCCGCTCGACCCGCCGGTCCTCGGCCTCCAGCACTTCGCGGGCGTGCGCCGGGGAGTGGCCGGCGGCGATGCGTTGCGAGTAAGCGCTCGGGTGCTTCACGTTCCACCAGCGCGTGCCGCCGACGTGGCTGTGCGCGCCGGGGCCGACGCCCCACCAGTTCGCGCCGGTCCAGTAGAGCAGGTTGTGGCGCGAGCGGCCCTGTGGCGAGGCGGCCCAGTTCGAGACCTCGTACCAGGAGTAGCCGGCGGCGGCCAGGCGCTCCTCGGCGATCAGGTAGCGGTCGGCGTGCACGTCGTCGTCGATCATCGGCAGCTCGCCGCGCTTCACCCGGGCCGCCAGGCGGGTGCCGTCCTCGACGATCAGCGAGTACGCCGAGACGTGGTCCGGGGCCGCGCCGATCGCGGCGTCCAGGGAGGCGCGCCAGTCGTCGTCGCTCTCGCCGGGGGTGCCGTAGATCAGGTCGAGATTGACGTGCTCGAACCCGGCCGCACGGGCTTCGCGGACGCAGGCCTCGGGCCGTCCGGGCGTGTGCCGGCGGTCCAGGATCTGGAGCACGTGCTCACGCGCGCTCTGCATCCCGAACGAGATCCGGTTGAACCCGCCGGCCCGCAGCTCCGCCAGGTAGGCCGGGTCCACCGACTCGGGGTTGGCCTCCGTGGTGACCTCGGCGTCCGGCGCCAGCCCGAACTCCTCCCGGACCGCGCCGAGCAGCGCGACCAGATCGCGGGCCGGAAGCATGGTCGGCGTGCCGCCGCCGAAGAACACGGTCTGCACCGGCAGGTCCGCGCCGCCGAGCACCTTGCGGGCCAGCCGGATCTCCTCGATCGCGGTGGCCGCGTAGGTGGCCTGGGAGGCGCCGCCGCCGAGCTCGGAGGCGGTGTAGGTGTTGAAGTCGCAGTAACCGCAGCGGGTCGCGCAGTACGGGACGTGGATGTAGAACGCGAGCGGCGTGCGGGACAGGTCGGGCTCGGCGAGGGCCTGTGGCGGCAGCGATCCGTCGGTGGGGACGGGTTCACCGTCGGGAAGAACACCTGGCATGCCTTTATTGTCTCTTACCGGTCAGGTCGCCCCGACCCACAGCGCCATCGTGGCCTGTACCGCGGAGCCGTCGATGTCGGCCAGCTTGGTCCCGACGAACCCGCGGGCCCATTCCGAGGTCTGCACCCGGAACGGCGGGTCTGCGGCGTCCAGCACCTCCACAATCGTCGCGGCGGCCTCCTCGGCGCTCTGTGCGTTGCCGAAGGACTGCCGCGCCCGGTCGATGTAGCTCTGGAGCGCGGGGCCGTAGGGGCCGGCATCGGCGACCATGGTCCGCACGTCCAGCCGCTGGCTGGCGATGAACTCGCTGGCCACCGCGCCGGGCTCGACCACCGTGACCCGGACCCCGACGGTGGCCGCGACCGACGCCAGCGCCTCCATGAAGCCCTCGACGGCGAACTTCGCGGCACAGTACGCCTCGTTGAACGGCTGGCCCACCACGCCGCCGACGCTGGTGACGGTGACCAGCCGGCCCCGGGACGTGCGCAGGTGCGGCAGCGCGGCCTTGGTGACCTCGACCACGCCGAAGTAGTTGACCTCCATGGCGGCCCGGACCGGGTCCATGCCGCCGACCTCGATCGTCCCGACCAGCCCGGCCCCGGCGTTGTTCACCACGGCGTCCAACCCGCCGTGCGCGGCCGCCGCCCGGGCCACGCAGGACCGGATGCCGTCCGCGTCGGTGACGTCCAGCCGCTCCACGTGCACCCGGCCCCCGACGCCCACGGCACCGGCCTCGGCGAGCAGCCGGCCGGCCTTGCCGGGGTCGCGCATGGTGGCCACCACGTCCCAGCCGGCGCGGGCGGCGCCGACCGCCGCGGCCAGGCCGATGCCGGAGGAGGTGCCGGTGATGAGGACGGTCTTCGACGCGGTCATGGGCATCATCGCACCGGAGCGCGGCGGGATCCGCAAGCAGACGGCGCCCGGGCGATCGACCGCGGGCTGTGGGCTTGTGCGGTCGCGCGGGCTTATGCGGCCGACCGCAGGCTCTGCTCTGGACCTATGCGGTCGCCCGGGCCTACGCGGTTGACCGCGGGCTGTGGGCCTATGCGGTCGCCCGGGCCTACGCGGTCACGGCTACCGCCGCGCCCTGCTCCTCCTCCACAGCCAGCAGCGCCGGCGGCCGGATCCGCACCGCCAACGGCATCGCGCACCCGGCGGCCGCGAACACCGCCCCGATCGCGAACCACCCGGCCGGCGCCCAGTCCACGCAGGTGAGTGAGTAGATCCCCGGCGCCAGCGACATCGCGGCCCCTGTGATCATCCCCAGCAGCCCCTGGTACTGGCCCTGCGCGTGGTCGGCCGCCAACTCGTATCCGAGCTCGAACACCCCGGCCTGCTGCACGATCTCCCCGATCGAGTGCACGGCGGCCGCGACCAGCAGCAGCACCACCGCCGCCCAGGCCGGCACCCACCCGATCGAGCCGAACAAGACCGCGGCCCCGGCGAAGACCCACCCGGAGCGCACCGTCGCCCGCACCGCCTTGGCGATCGTGTCCACGCCCCGGCTCATCCGCACCTGCAACCCCGCCACCAACACGGTGTTGATCACCAGCACCGCCCCGACGGTCCAGCGCGGCGCGTGCCCCAGCTTGGCGATCCACAACGGCGCGGCGAACAGCAGCACCTCGAACTGCATGCTCATCACGCCGATCAGCGCCGCGCAGGCCAGGAACCGCCGGTCGGCCAACGCCAGCCACCGGTTGGCCCCCGGCGGTACCGGCAGCGGAGCCATCCGCGGCACCCGCAGCGCGATGACCGAGGAGACCAGGAACGAGGCGGCGTTGAAGCCGATCAGGCCGACGTACCAGGCCCGGGTGTCGAAGACCAGCCCGAGCCCACCGGCCACGCCGCCCAACGCGATCCCGACGTTGGTGACCGACCGCAGGTAGGCGCGGAACACGGCCTTGTCCGCGCCCCCGAACCGCGCGATCATCGCCCCGCGCGCCGCCCGGTTGCTGGAGGCGACCAGGTTCTCGACGACTGCCACCCCGAGAAACTGCCAGAAGGTGTGGACCATGGTGAAGGCCACCATGACCAGCCCGGACGACACCCCGAGCACCACACTCACCTCGCGCGGCCCCCGCCGGTCCGCCAGATGCCCGACCGGCACCCCCGCGACCAGCCCGAACAGCCCGGCGATGGTCAGCCCGAGCCCCACCTGTCCGGCCGGCAGCCCCACAGACCGCGTGAAGTACATGACCATGACAGTCATGTACATGCCGTTGCCGATCGTGTTGACGAACGTGGCTACGGCCATGGTCCGCTGAGCCCGGTCCTGTGGCAGTACGCGCAAAACACCCTCCCGTGGCGATCTCCCCAACGCCTGACGTGCCGAGCTTAGCGTCATGCCCAGTCGGGCCGGAAGGGTATTACAACTGCTCATCGCCGACGGTGCGCGGCGCGGCCCGCGTGGGTGGTTATTCCGTAGAACGCCGCGGAAGCGATCCCTACAGTGGCGCCATGCGAGTCCACTATCCCCGCACTGCTCACCTGCCCTGGTCGCCTGGCGCCACGGCGGATGATGTGCGTGCCCGCGATTTGTCGGGACTCGAAGGCCGATACGTCGTCGTCACCGAGAAGATGGACGGCGAGAACACGACTCTCTATAGGGATGGCCTCCATGCGCGCTCTCTAGACTCCGCGCACCACCCTTCGCGCGCTTGGGTGAAGGCGCTTCACAGCCGCATCGCCACGCGCATTCCTGAGGGCTGGCGGATCTCTGGGGAGAACCTGTTCGCGCGGCATTCGATCCCTTATGCGGATCTGGACGGGTACTTCTACGGCTTCTCTGTATGGGACGGCGATCAGTGCCTCGACTGGACGTCCACTGTGGCGTTCTTCCAGGACCTCGGGATCCCGACGCCACGGGTGCTCTGGGCCGGCACGTTCGACGAGAAGCTGATTCGGAAGCAGCTGAAGCTGGATCTGACGCGCCAGGAGGGGTACGTAGTACGGGCCGCGGAGGGATTCGCCTATAGCGAGTTCGCGGAGCGGGTCGCCAAATGGGTTCGGCCGTCGCATGTGCAGACTGATACGCACTGGATGTACGCCGAAGTGGTTCCCAACCAGCTGGGAGCCAAGGCGCCGTTCTGGGCTGTGCGCAGTGGGGTCGACGTCAGTGCTGAGGACTTGACCACTGCGCTCTCTGTAGAGCCGGTGAAGCAGGACGGCCTTTTACGGGACGACCTCTGGTTCGATGCTTACTCCCGCCTCGATGCCGCGAACTGCTACGGCAACACACGCTTGGTCGGCGCTATAGCTTCGCTTCTGCACCCCCGACCGCGAGCCGTGCTTATGGCGGACCTCGCAGCGTCTCTGGAGATGCCGACCGTGCGACGTATCGCGGACGCTGTAGGCCTCGCGCCTCGTCTCCATACGTCCATTGACGACGAGTTCCGGCGTGCGGGGCTTGCGCGCATGTCGTTCGGTACAGACTTGGCCATGCTTCACTCTGTCGCCGCCGTAACGGCTTCGGACAGCGCCGCTACAGAGAACGTTGCTACAGCGGACGTTGCTACAGAGAACGTCTCGTGGTCGCTCTTGTTCGCTGAGGACTGTGGGCTGCTTCCCGGATCGCCTATACAAACGCTTCGCTCGGCTTGTCGTGATGCCTTCGCCGAGCTGCCGCCGCTGGCCGCCGACCGTTGCTGGGGCGAAGCTCGCCAACTGTTCGCTGAAGGTCGCATCGCGTCCGTGGAGGAAGCTGTTGCGGCCACGTGGAGATGGCGTGACGCCGAGTTCCCGCGGTTGCTCCACTTGGTGGGCGCGTCCGGCAGCGGCAAGAGCTCGACGGCCTCCGCGCTCGCAGGCCGCGACAACACCGTGCTCGTCAGTCTCGACGACCTCCGCACCGCGCGTGGGTCGCGGGCCGATCAGTCAGCGAACCAGGAAGTGCTCTCTGCCGGGCTGCGGCTGCTTGACGAGGCTTTGGCGCGCGGGGCTGATGTGGTCTGGGACGCGACTTCCCTGACCCGCCAGCAACGAGGGCTCGTGGACGGGGCGGCTCGGCGTCGCAACGCTCTGATCGAGCATCGGGTGCACCTGGCGCCTGCCGCTGTGCTGGAGGAGCGGAACGCGCAGCGTGCGAATCCCGTCCCCGCGAAGGTACTGGCCGCCCAAGTGCGCCGCTTCGATCCGCCCTACCCCGGCGAGGCGCACCGCGCGACCTACGTCGACACCGTCGGCGGCGACGCCTCGTTCGACGGCCTGGCGTACTCGATCTGGGAGGGCTGAGCGGCGATGCGTACCAGCCAGGAGATCTACCACCGGGTGCGGTGGGACGCGCGCTTCGACGCGTCGCGGTTCGTGCTCGGCCTGGAGCAGCGCGGGCGCGGGCCGAAGCGGGTGCCGCTGCCTTCGTTCGATCCGCACGGCGACATCCCGTGGCACCGCATCATGTTCTTCGAGGCCGACGGCCGGCTGGTCTGGGACCGAGCCTCGGGCCTGGACGCGCTGGACGCCTCCGGCGCGGGGCTGGCGCGGCGGGAACGACTGTTGGCGGCGCCGTTCTTCGAGCCGCGGACGCCGCATGCTTTCGCGGAGGGGCGGTGGCAGCCGGCTTCGGCTCCGACTTTGACTTCGGCTCCGACTTTGGCTTCGGCTTCGGCTTCGGCCGGATCCGGGTCCGGCTCGGGGACTGATTCGGAGCTGCGGGTTCTGACGTGGAACACGCTGTGGGACCGCTATGACAAGGAGCTGATCCGCACCGCCGAGCGCCGTCCGATGTTGCTGGCGGCGTTGCGGGCCGCGGATGTCGACGTCATCGCGTTGCAGGAGGCCGAGCCGGCGCTGGTGAAGATGCTGCTGGCCGAGGAATGGGTGCGCGCCGAGTGGACGCTCGGCGGTGATCCACGTTCGTCAGACGTCGCGGACAGCGGTGTGTTCGTGCTCAGCCGGCTGCCGGTGATCGAGGCGGGATGGCATGAGCTGGGTCGCCACAAGGCCGTCACGGCGCTGGTCGTCGAGACGGCGGCGGGGCCGGTTGTCGTCGCCGACACGCACCTGAGCAGCGATCACTCCACGAACGGCGCGCGGCTGCGCGCGGAACAGCTGGCGCAGCTCGCGGACGGGCTCCGGCTCCCGTCCCCGACCTCGGTACCCGTGGTGCTGGTCGGCGACTTCAACGACGACACCGAGACACCGGCCACGCGTCTGGGCATGACGGATGCTTGGACGCAGGTTCACGGCGCGGCCGACGACACCGCGACGTTCGACCCGTCGGTGAACCCGCTGGCCGCGATCTCCTCGCTGACCGGCCAGGCCAAGCGCCTGGACCGGGTGCTGCTCCTCGGCGCCGAAGCCTCGCAGGCCCGACTGGTCGGTGACGCGCCGGACGCGGACGGGCTCTACGTCTCCGACCACTACGGAATCCGCGCAGTGGTGACGCCTTCTGTCTCGATGCCGAGCCCTGACGCCGCCGCGACCGTCCCCGCCGCCGCGATAAACACGACACCGACTGCCCGCACCGCTGTCGCCTGGCTTCCGCCGACCTCGGCTTGGGACCCGATCCAAGAGGTCCGGCACCGACTCGATCCCCAAGTGCTGCGCTGGCCACCACACATCAACCTGCTGTTCGGCTTCATCCCCGAGTCCGAATTCGAGGCCGCGCTCCCCCGACTCGGCAAGGCCGCGGCCACAGTCGGCGACTTCGCAACAGAGCTGGCGGAGGTACGCCACTTCACCCATCGCCACGACAGCACCCTGTGGCTCCACCCCACCGGCGGCGGTTGGCAGACGCTGCACGCGGCGCTGCTCGAAATGTTCCCCACCTGCCGCAACCGCGACACCTTCACCCCGCACCTCACGATCGGCAAGGTCGCGGACCCCAGCCGCACACCAGTCAAGCTCACGCCCATCACGGCCGAAGTCACTGAGCTGGCGCTGCTCTCCCGACGCGGCGACGGCCCGATGGAGGTGCGCGCGATCGTCGAGCTGGGCAGCGGCGCGATTCGCTGGACGGATGCCGTTGCTCAGCAGCACGACATCCCGGCCGCCGGTGCGGCTCCCGATCACTCAGCTGTCGCGCGCACCACCGAAGCCTTGCCAGGCACGGGGACCGGGCTCGCTGCCTCTGCCACTGCCACTGCCACTGCCACTGCCTTGGGCAACGATGCCGCAGCCGCTGCCTCGCACGACCACGCCGCTGCCGCCTCGCGCCACGATGCCGCAGCCGCTGTCTCGGGCAACGATGCCGCCGCCGCCCTCACCGTCCGCATCACCCATGCGCTCCCCGAAGCCGTCATCCACACCGTCGGCTCCCGCCGCACCGTCACCCACCTCCCCGGCGCCGACCTCGACCTCGTAGCGGCCGTCCCCGGCGCCCCGGACATCGATGCGCTCCAGCGCCGAGTCATCGCCGCGCTCGGCCCCGGGCACCGCGTGCGGCAGCTGGTCGCGGCGCGGGTGCCGGGGCTGCGCATCGTGGCGCCGGGGCTCAACGCCGATCTCGTGCTGGCCCCGACCGGCGACATCGCGCCCGCCGAGGCCGTCGCGCGCCGCGCCGAGCTCGGCGAGACCATCGCCAGCTCGCTGTCCGCGGTCTCCGACGCCGAGGCGATCCTCGCCCTCCGGCCGGGCCCGCATGTCCGGGTGGCCAAGGCCTGGGCCCGCGCCCGGGGCCTGGACGCCGCCCCGCTCGGCGGGCTGCCGGGACTCGCGTGGGCGCTGATGGCCGCGCGCTGCCGCGACCTCACCGACTTCTTCGAGACCTGGGCCGCCCACCACTGGCGCGAGCCGATCCCCACCCCCACCGCGCCGATCCGCGACCTGACGCTGCACCTCACCCCGGCGATGCGTGACCTGGTCAGCGAAGAGCTCTACAGCGCGTGGGAGATCGTCGCCTCCGCGCCCGATCCGCTCCCGCTCCTCCTCGCGCCGCCGCCGATGCACCGACGGCACCGGCGCTGGGCCGTGATCGCCCTCAGCGCGGACGGCATCGAGCAGCGCGACGTGCTCGAGGGACGCGTCCGGGGCCGCACCCGCAGCCTTTTGTCAGCCCTCGACGAAGCCGGGGTCACCGACGTCCACGCTTGGCCCCGCGCCTTCCACGCCACAGCGACCAGCACTGGCACGAGCACGAGCACCGACGCCGACACAGCCGCGGCCACAACCACCGAACTCCGCTTCGCGATCGGCCTGGGCCGCACCCCACCGACCCGCGACGAACTCGCCGAGATCACCAAACCCTGGCTCCGCGGCCTCACCGGCGTCACGGTCGAGCTCGCTGACAATGGCAGCGTTCCTGCCCTCACCTGACCGCGACATGCGTAGAACTACGTAAGTTGTTGCTGATGGTGGTGGTGCGAGCCGCAAGCCCCGGCCGCTTAGGCCGTTCCCCCGACCGTCACAGTCCGCATCCCGTCTCCGGCGACCCGCCCTCCGATCTCAGCCCACCCGGTCACCTGCGCCGGCCGAGCCAAGATCTCCGACCCCCAGCCCTGCCGAATCACCAGCGGCCGCCGCAACGCGCCGACCTGCCGCATCGCCGCCGACCCGGTGGCCTCGTCCTCGTCGACCCCGCTGTCGGCCGCGAACACCCGGGCCCGCATGACCCCGCGCGGCTCGTCGAGCCAGGCCCAGAACTGGTGCCGGCGGTACTCCGGCCCGGGCGGCACCGACAGCGTCTCGACCGTGGCCTCGTCGGCGACCTCGACCAGGCCCCAGTTCGGGGCGTCGTCGATCCGGCCGCGGATCCAGGTACGGCCGTCCTCGGACCAGGTCTGGACCTCGGCGGCCTGCTGCGGGCGCAGGGTGGGCACCTCGCGGCCGGTGAGCCGGGACAGCAGCCAGGCCGTGCCGACCAGGGGGTGCCCGGCCAGCGGCAGCTCGGCGGCCGGGGTGAAGATGCGCAGCCGGGCCTGCTCGACGTCGTCGACGAAGACCACCTCGCTGAACCGCAGGTCCGAGGCCAGCTTGCGGCCGGCGTCGGCGTCGAGCTTGCCGGCGTCGAGCACCACGCCCAGGTTGTTGCCGAACAACCCGTGCGCATCGGTGAACACCCGGACTATGTGGACGTCGGCCATCACGCTCATACGGCCAGGTTACTGCCCGCGCCCGGCCGTAAGCGTGTTACTTCCCGGCTTTACTTCTCGGCGTTACTTCTTGGGGCTGGTTCTCGCTACTGGATCTTGGTGCTGCTTCTCGGCGCTACTTCTTGGCCCTGCTTCTTGCCGCTGCTTCTCGGCGCTACTTCTTGGCCTTGTCACCGGTCTCGTTGGTCAGCGCGGCGATGAAGGCGTCCTGCGGCACCTCGACCCGGCCGACCATCTTCATCCGCTTCTTGCCTTCCTTCTGCTTCTCCAGCAGCTTGCGCTTACGCGAGATGTCGCCGCCGTAGCACTTGGCGAGCACGTCCTTGCGCATCGCCCGCACCGACTCGCGGGCGATCACCCGGGAGCCGATCGCGGCCTGGATCGGCACCTCGAACTGCTGGCGCGGGATCAGCTCGCGCAGCCGCTCGGTCATCCGCACGCCGTAGGCGTAGGCCTTGTCCTTGTGCACGATCGCCGAGAACGCGTCGACGGTCTCGCCGTGCAGCAGGATGTCCACCTTCACCAGGTCGGCCTGCTGCTCGCTGGTGGGCTCGTAGTCCAGCGAGGCGTAGCCGCGGGTCTTGGACTTCAGCGAGTCGAAGAAGTCGAAGACGATCTCGGCCAGCGGCAGCGTGTAGCGGATCTCGACGCGGTCCTCGGACAGGTAGTCCATGCCCAGCAGCGCCCCGCGCCGGCTCTGGCACAGCTCCATCACCGCCCCGACGAAGTCGTTCGGGGTCAGGATGGTCGCGCGCACCACCGGCTCGTGGATCGACATCACCTTGCCGCCGGGCATCTCCGAGGGGTTGGTGACGATGTGCTCGGTACCGTCCTCCATGCCCACCCGGTAGACCACCGACGGCGCGGTGGCGATCAGGTCCAGGTTGAACTCACGGTCCAGGCGCTCGCGGATGATCTCCAGGTGCAGCAGGCCCAGGAAGCCGACGCGGAAGCCGAAGCCCAGCGCCGCCGACGTCTCCGGCTCGTAGACCAGCGCCGCGTCGTTGAGCTGGAGCTTGTCCAGGGCCTCGCGCAGCTCCGGGTAGTCCGAGCCGTCGATCGGGTAGATGCCGGAGAACACCATCGGCTTGGGCTCTTTATAACCACCGAGGGGTTCCAGGGCACCCTTGTTCAGGGTGGTGACGGTGTCGCCGACCTTGGACTGGCGGACGTCCTTCACACCGGTGATCAGGTAGCCCACCTCGCCGGCCGCCAGCCCCTTCGAGGAGGTCGGCTCCGGGGAGATGACGCCGATCTCCAGCAGCTCGTGGGTCGCGCCGGTGGACATCATCTGGATGCGCTCGCGCTTGGTCAGGTGACCGTCGACGACCCGGACGTAGGTGACCACGCCGCGGTAGGAGTCGTAGACCGAGTCGAAGATCACCGCCCGGGCCGGGCCGTTCGGGTCGCCGGCCGGGGCCGGGACCCGGCGGACCACCTCGTTGAGCACGTCCGGGACGCCCACGCCGGTCTTGGCCGAGACCCGCAGCACCTCGTCGGGCTCGCAGCCGATCAGCCGGGCCAGCTCCTCGGCGTACTTCTCCGGCTGCGCGGCCGGCAGGTCGATCTTGTTCAGGATCGGGATGATCTGCAGGTCGTTCTCCATGGCCAGGTACAGGTTGGCCAGGGTCTGCGCCTCGATGCCCTGGGCCGCGTCGACCAACAGGATCGTGCCCTCGCAGGCCGCCAGCGAGCGCGAGACCTCGTAGGTGAAGTCCACGTGCCCGGGGGTGTCGATCATGTTCAGGATGTAGGTCTTGCCGTCGTCGGCCAGCCAGGGCAGCCGCACCGCCTGCGACTTGATGGTGATCCCGCGCTCGCGCTCGATGTCCATCCGGTCCAGGTACTGCGCGCGCATGGCGCGCTCGTCGACCACACCGGTGAGCTGGAGCATCCGGTCGGCCAGAGTCGATTTACCGTGGTCGATGTGGGCGATGATGCAGAAGTTGCGGATCAGCGCCTGGTCGGTGTTCGACGGCTGCGGGATGTTCGGCGGCAGGGCGGGCAACTCGGGGTCCAGTCTGTCCGGGTACGGCGTGCTGAGGATCTGGGGATCTGGCTATTCGGGGATCTAGGAGTCTGGGGATCGGCTACAGGGCTTATTACACTGCCATCTATCGTCCCATGACCTACGGGGATAGCGGGACCGGTATATGAGGACGTCACCGGCCACGTGCCCGGTTTGGGTCCGCGCACGGACGCCTGTTAGTCTGGTCCCTTGCGTGGCGCGTGCGTTGCCTCGCGCCCACCACCAACTATCTCACCAAAGTAGAGGCATCTTTCAGTGGCGAACATCAAGTCCCAGATCAAGCGGATCAAGACCAACGAGAAGGCGCGCCTGCGCAACAAGGCCGTCAAGTCTTCGCTGAAGACCGCGATCCGCAAGACCCGCGAGGCCGTCGAGTCCGGCGACACCGCGAAGGCGCAGGAGCTGGCCCAGGTCGCCTCCCGCCAGCTGGACAAGGCCGCCTCGAAGGGCGTCATCCACGCGAACCAGGCCGCGAACAAGAAGTCCGCGCTGGCCAAGAGCGTGAACGCCCTGCAGGGCTGACCCTTCCCTGCCATGCGGTCCCTCTCGCCGCGGTAGAGAACTTCCTCCTCGGCGCGATCCCTTCCCCAAGGGATCGCGCCGAGCGCTTTTGTACGCGTTTTTGTACGCGCTTTTGTCCCAGTCCGGCACGACGCGGCCGCCATACCCCGACGTGAGGAGTGGGACCGGCGCGCTACGCTGAGCGCGCTGTCGCAAGCACACGGGTATCACAGGGGGTGGGGACGACTTCATGGAGCCGCTGCGATCGGGAGATCCGCGAAGGATCAGCAGCTACGAGATCCTGAACCGGCTCGGCGCCGGCGGGATGGGCCAGGTGTACCTGGGACGCTCGCCGTCCGGACGCCGGGTCGCGGTGAAGGTCATCCGCCCCGAGCTCACCAACGACGCCACGTTCCGCCAGCGCTTCCGCCGCGAGGTCACGGCGATGCGCCAGGTCTCCGGCTTCTTCACCGCCCCGGTGGTCGACGCCGACCCCGACGGCGACCCGGCCTGGCTGGCCACGGCCTTCGTCCCGGGGCCGTCGCTGGAGAGCGCGGTCACCGACGGCGGCGGGATGCCGGACCAGGACGTGCTGCTGCTGGCCGCGGGCCTGGCTGAGGCGCTGAACGCCATCCACCGCGAGGGCCTGACCCACCGCGACCTGAAGCCGGGCAACGTCCTGATGGCCGACGACGGCCCGCGGGTCATCGACTTCGGCCTGGCGGTCACCGCCGAATCGGCCGGCGCGCACCTCACCCAGGCCGGCACCGTGGTCGGCACCCCGGCCTTCATGTCCCCGGAGCAGGTCTCCGGCCAGCAGGTGGGCCCGGCCTCCGACGTGTGGTCTCTCGGAGCGGTCCTGGCCTACGCGGCCACCGGCGCCTCCCCGTTCGGCGACGGCGGCACCATGGAGACGATGCTGCGCGTGATGAACGGCGAGCCGGACCTGTCCACGCTCACCGGCACGCTGGCGCAGCTGGTCAGCGCGTGCATGATGAAGGACCCGAACGCGCGGCCCACGCCGGCCCGGATCCTGCAGGTGCTGTCGGAGGGTGCCGGGGTGCAGCCGACGATGGCTATGGAGGTGCAGCCTCCGGGTACTGATGGCGCGGGTGCTGGTGGCGCGGGTGCTGGGAGCGATTCCGGCTCCGGCCCGCGGGCTCAGCCGAGTTGGCCTACGGCTGAGGGGGCGGCTCGGGCGGCGCAGGGTGCTGGTCCGGCATCGCAGCCCTCGGCTCCGGCTTGGGGTTCGAGCAGCCCGGCTTCGGACTCGAACCCTGCCGCTCCATCGCAGCCCTCGACTCCGGCCTGGGGTTCAAGCAGCCCGGCTTCGGACTCGAACCCTGCCGCTCCGTCGCAGCCCTCGACTCCGGCCTGGGGTTCAAGCAGCCCGGCTTCGGACTCGAACCCTGCCGCTCCATCGCAGCCCTCGGCTCCGGCCTGGAATTCGGCCGCTTCGACCGGCCAAGCGCCGAGCCAGAACCCGAATCCGAGTCCGACACCGTCGCCATGGGCTTCTGGACCGGCACCCACGACCCCGCCAGCGCAGCCTTCGAACCCTTCGGCACCGGCGTGGAATTCCGGCCCGGCCCCCGCGC
>NZ_JAAFZA010000080.1 GCF_015356865.1 Catenulispora pinisilvae | reverse complement strand
CGTCAGCGCCCCCCCGGGCCGCGCACCCCGACCCTGCGCATGGGTTCCCCGCGCCGCCGGCTGCGCATCACCATGTTCGGCCTGCTCTTCACCTTCTCCCTGTTCGCCGGCCGGCTCTTCCAGCTCCAGGCGGTCGACGCCGGCGGCTACGCCAAGGCCGCCGAGACCACCCGGGAGGCGACCCTGCACGCCAGCCGGGGCGCGATACTGGCCGCCGACGGCACGCCGCTGGCCGTGTCCGTCGAGGCCTACGACGTCACCGCCGACCCGACCGTGGTCGCCCAGTACCACGAGGACGTCGGCGACCTCGCGTCCAAGCTGGCCGGGCTGCTCGCGGCGGCGCCGGAGTACGCGCAGGGCGGCGCGCCGAGCGTCGCGGACCTGCAGGCCGCGCTCACCAAGCCGAAGACCCGCTACGTCGTGCTGGCGCACAAGGCCTCGCCGGCCACCTGCGCGAAGATCCGGCAGCTCGCGGTGGCCAACACCAGCGACCCGAAGACCGTCGTCGGGGTCTACACCAACACCCGCGACGACCGGCGCACCTACCCCGGCGGCACGCTGGCGGCGAACCTCATCGGCTTCACCGACTCCGACGGGGTCGGCAAGGCCGGGATCGAGCAGATGGTGAACGACCGGCTGGCCGGCAAGGACGGCCAGGAGTCCTACCAGGCGGCGTCCGGGGTGGAGATCCCGACCACCGGCGTGAACATGAAGCCGGCGGTGGACGGGGACTCGGTGAAGACCACCATCGACCCGGACATCCAGTACGCCTCCGACCAGGCGCTGGCCAAGGAGGTGCAGTCGACCGGCTCGTCGTCCGGCACCGTGGTGGTGGAGGACGTGAAGACCGGCCAGATCCTGGCCCTGTCCAACTACCCGACCTTCGACCCGCGGCACATCACCACCGCCGACACCCCGAACCTGGGCAACCGGGCCTTCACCGACCCCTTCGAACCCGGGTCGGTGGCCAAGGTCATCACCATGTCCGCGGCCATCCAGACCGGTGTCGCCGAGCCGGACACCCAGCTGCCGCCCTTCACCTCGCCGATGCCCGTCGGGCGCTACGTCTTCAAGGACGACGTCGACCACGGCCCCTGGGACCTGACCATGACCGGGGTCCTGGCCGCGTCTTCCAACGTCGGCACCATCGAGGTCGCCAACCTGTTCCAGCCGCACGGCGTGGACCGCGACCAGACCCTGGGCAAGTACCAGCGGCTGTTCGGCTTCGGCCAGACCACCGGCATCGGCTTCCCCGGGGAGAGCGCCGGCATCCTGGACCCGCCGGACAAGTGGAGCGACACCGAGCGCTACACCGTGCTCTACGGCCAGGGCCTGGCCGCGACCGCCGTCCAGGACGCCTCGGTCTACCAGACCATCGCCAACGGCGGCGTGCGCATCGCCCCGAGCCTGGTCCAGGGCTGGACCGACCCCGCCGGCAAGTACACCCCGGCCCCGGCGCCGCAGCAGACGCCGGTGGTCAGCGCCGACACCGCGACGAAGGTCGCCGACATGCTGGAGGCGGTCACCACCTCGCAGCGCGGCACCGGCACCACGGCCCAGATCCCCGGCTACCGGGTGGCGGGCAAGACCGGCACCGCCAACCGGTACGACGAGAAGAAGGGCACCTACAACGGCTACACCGCCTCGTTCATCGGTTTCGCGCCGACCGACAAACCGTCGATCGTGGTCGCGGTGTCGTTGCAGGCCCCGGTCGGCGCGCACTTCGGCGCCGAGATCGCCGCGCCGGTGTTCCAGCAGGTCCTGTCGTTCGCGTTGCAGAGCCGCGGGGTGGCGCCGACCGGTACGCCGCCGGCCAACCTGCCGACGTCCTACGGCTCCAGTTCCGGTAACTGAGCGAAGACAAAGCCTTACATAAGGTAGTTGAGAAAGGGGTGTAACGGTTCCGAGTCCGTCCCGTCTCACCAGCCCGTTTGGCGGGCGGGTGCGGCGGACGCGAATATCTGCGGAGGAGCTGAACGCACGAGCGCGCTCCGCGAACCGGTAGCCTTCCGCACGTGCCCCACTTGACCGTCCCCGCCGATCCGACGACGCATCGGGAACCCATGACTTCCACGCCGCGCCCGAAGCACCTCCCGCAGCACAGCGTCCGCGCGTGCGCGCAGATCGTCGGCGCCGCCGTGGCGGATTCCACGGCCGCGACCGCCGAGGCCCTGGACACGACGGTCACCGGGATCTCGCACGACGCTCAGTCGATCCGGCCCGGCGACCTGCACATCGCCTGGCCCGGCGCGGCCCGGCACGGGGCCGAGTTCGCCCCCGGCGCCGTGGCCTCCGGGGCGGTCGCGGTCGTGACCGACGCCGCGGGCGCGGCGATGCTCGACGGTCTGCCGGCGCCGATCCTGGTGGTCCAGGACGTGCGCGGGGTGGCCGGGAAGCTCTCGGCGTACGTGTACGGCGAGCCCGCCACCCAGCTGGCGATGTACGGCGTCACCGGCACCAACGGCAAGACCACCACCAGCTACCTGATCGACGGCGGGCTGCGCCGGGCGGGGCTGCGGACCGGTGTGATCGGGACCGTGCAGATCCTGATCGGCGACCGGGTCGTGCCCTCGGTGCGCACCACCCCGGAGGCCCCGGACCTGCAGGCGATCCTGGCGACCGCCGTGGAAGAGGGCGTCGAGGCGGTCTCGATGGAGGTCTCCAGCCACGCGCTGGCCTATGGCCGCCCCGCCGGGATCCGCTTCAAGGCCGCGGCGTTCCTCAACCTGACGCAGGACCATCTGGACTTCCACGCCGACTTCGAGGACTACTTCGAGGCCAAGGCGAAGCTGTTCACCCCCGGTTACACCGAGCAGGCGGTCGTCGACGTCGACGACGAGCACGGCCGGACGATCGCCGAACGCTGTCGGGCCAACGGCGTGCCGGTGCACACTTTCTCCATCAAAGGGGTAGCGGCGGACTGGACCGCCGAGGACATCGTGCTGGGCGCCGACGCCTCGGCGTTCACCGTCGTCGGCCCGGACGGCGCGCGCCATCGGGCCTCGGCCGGGCTGCCCGGCGACTTCAACGTCGCCAACGCGCTGGCCGCGATCGTGCTGCTGGCGGTGACCGGGATCGAGCTGGAGACCGCCATCGCCGGGGTCGCCGACGTGCACGGCGTCCCGGGCCGCATGGAGCGGGTCCAGGTGCCCGGCCAGCAGTTCCTGGCGGTCGTCGACTACGCCCACACCCCCGACGCCGTCGAGACCGCGCTGACCGCGCTGCGCCCGGTCGCCGACCGCGGCCGCGGCCGGCTGCGCGTGGTGGTGGGCTGCGGCGGGGACCGCGACAAGACCAAACGGCCGATGATGGGCGCCGCCGCGGTGCGGCTCGCCGACGAGGCCGTGTTCACCGACGACAACCCGCGTACGGAGAGTTCAGCGGACATTCTCGCGGCCGTCACCGACGGCGCCGACGCCGAACTGGCCGGTGCCGTCCAGAATTACCGCGTGGTCGCCGACCGGGCCGAGGCGATCGCCTACGCGGTCGCCGCCAGCGGCCCCGGCGACGTGCTGATCGTCGCCGGCAAGGGACATGAGCAGGGGCAGGAGATCGCAGGAGTGAAGAAGCCGTTCGACGATCGGGTGGTGCTGCGCGCCGCTTTGGAAGCGGCCGGAAAGGACCGCGGCGAGCAGTGAGCCCCCATAATCTCGGCTGGATCGCGCACACCGTGGGCGGGACCCTGAGCGGCCCGCCCGGCGTCCCGCAGGACGAGCTCGCGGGGCTCGAGGTCACCGGCCCGGTGGTGTTCGACTCGCGGGACGCCGCGCCCGGAGCGCTGTTCGCGGCCTTCCCCGGCGCGTCCGCCGACGGCCACGAGTTCGTCCGGGACGCCCTGGCCCGAGGTGCGGTCGCGGTGCTCGCCGCCCCGGACGACGCCTACCGCGCGCCGTGGGCCGACCGCGGCACCGTCGCGACCGTCACGGTCGCCGACGGCGACCTGCTGCGCGCGCTGTCCGCGCTGGCCCGGGCCCATCTGGCGCTGCTGCCCCGGACCACGGTCATCGGCCTGACCGGCTCGGCCGGCAAGACCACCACCAAGGACCTGATCGGCCGGCTGGCTCGGGAGCTGGGCCCGACGGTGGCGCCCAAGGGCAGCTTCAACAACGAGCTCGGATTCCCGATCACGGCGCTGCGGACCGACGAGGACACCCGGTACCTGGTCGCCGAGATGGGTGCGCGCGGGATCGGGCACATCACCCACCTGACGACGATCGCGCCGCCGCGGATCGGCGTGGTGCTGAACGTCGGCAGCGCGCACCTCGGCGAGTTCGGCAGCGTCGAGGCCATCGCCGAGGCCAAGGGCGAACTGGTCGCGGCGGTCCCGGAGGCCGGGAGCTGCAACCCGGACCGGGACGGTGTCGCGATCCTCAACGCCGACGACCCTCGGGTGCGGGCCATGGCCGCGCGCACCAAGGGCCGCGTAGTCCTGTTCGGCGAGGCGTCGGACGCCGCGGTGCGCGCCGAGCAGGTGCAGATCGGCCCGGACGGCCGGGCCAGCTTCACCCTGATGTACCGCGACGGCGACGGACCGCAGCGGCATCCGGTCACGCTCCGGCTGGTCGGCGAGCACCAGGTGGCCAACGCCCTGGCAGCCGCCGCGACCGGCCTGGAGCTGGGCCTGAGCGGAGAGACGGTGGCCAAGGTGCTCTCGGCCGCCGAGCCGGACAGCAAGTGGCGGATGGCGATCGGGGAGTCGGCCGACGGCGTGACCATCGTCAACGACGCCTACAACGCCAACCCCGAATCGATGCGCGCGGCGCTGAAGACGCTGGCCACGATGACCCGCTCGCGCCCCGGCGCCCGCTCCTGGGCGGTCCTGGGCCCGATGGCCGAACTCGGCGCGGCCGCGGCGGTCGAGCACGACGCCATCGGCCGGCTGGCGGTGCGGCTGAACATCAGCCAGACCGTCGCGGTCGGGGTCGGGGCCGCAGCGATCCACAGCGGGGCGTCGATGGAAGGGTCCTACGACGGGGAGTCGGTGGCCGTGCCGGACGTGGACGCCGCGCTGGCGTTCGTCCGCTCCGGGGCCCGCCCCGGGGACGTGGTGCTGGTCAAGGCCTCGCGCTACATCGGCTTGGAGAGCTTGGCCGCCGCGCTGCTGGAACGCGCGGCGTCGGGGGACGGACACGGGGACTTCGATCTTGGCGCCGGGGACGGCGGCGCGCCCCAGGCGCGCGGTGCGGGAGGTGACGTCCGGTGAGCACGTTCGCGGCGGTCCACGCCGGGGTGGGCGCGGTGGTGCCGCACGCCGGTTCCGAAGGCGGCCTGCAAATGCGCGGGGTGCTGTACGCGGCCGGAATCGCGCTGTTCTTCTCGCTGATCGGCACCCCGATGGCGATCAAGACCCTGGCGCGCTACGGCTTCGGCCAGCCGATCCGCGAGGACGGCCCGACCACGCACCAGGCCAAACGCGGCACGCCGACCATGGGCGGCGTGGTGATCGTGCTGGCCACCGTGCTCGGCTACGGCTTCACCAAGCTGGCCACCATGCGCATGCCCACCGCCTCCGGGCTGCTGGTGCTGTTCCTGATGGTCGGGATGGGCGTCGTGGGCTTCACCGACGACTTCCTGAAGGTGTTCCGGCAGCGCAACCTGGGCCTGCGGGCCAAGGCGAAGATGATCGGGCAGTGGATCGTGGCGATCGTGTTCGCGATCCTGGCACTGCACTTCCCGAACGCCCTGGGCTTCAAGCCGGGCGACACGCACCTGTCCTTCGTCCGGAACATCTCGGCGGTGGACCTCGGCGCGGTGCTCTTCGTGATCTGGGCCGGCCTACTCATCGCCGGCACCTCCAACGGCGTGAACCTGACCGACGGCCTGGACGGCCTGGCCACCGGTTCCTGCGTGATGGTGTTCGCCTCCTACGTCCTGATCGGCGTGTGGCAGCACGGCGAGTCGTGCGCGACGCTGGGGACCGACGTCCAGGGCTGCTATCCGGTCCGAGATCCACTCGACCTGGCGATCGTCGCGGCAGCAGTGATGGGAGCCTGTTTCGGCTTCCTGTGGTGGAACACGTCCCCAGCCAAGATCTACATGGGCGACACCGGCTCCCTGGCCCTCGGCGGCGGCCTGGCCGGCCTGGCGATCTGCTCCCAGACCGAACTCCTGCTGGCCCTGCTCGGCGGCCTGTTCGTGATCATCACCCTGTCGGTGGTGATCCAGGTCGGCTACTTCAAGATCAGCGGCGGCAAACGAGTGTTCAAGATGGCCCCACTCCACCACCACTTCGAACTCGTCGGCTGGGCCGAGGTAACAGTGGTGGTCCGCTTCTGGATCATCTGCGGCCTGTTCTGCGGCCTGGGACTCGGCGCCTTCTACGCCGGCTGGATCACGGTCAAATAAGACCACGCACAGCTACCCGTGGACCGTCACCGACTTGGTGACGGTCCACACCGCGTCCCGGGTGGCACTGATGACGGCCGGGACGATGAAGTCGCAGGCGTCACGCGGGGCCCCTGGCACGATCGCCACACCGTGCGCGTCCACCAGGGCGACGATCGGATCGAGTTCGGCGATCGCCGGACAGAAGACCGGCTGGTCGCCGACGTGCTCGCGGACATGCGTGGTGCGATAGGCGGCCACCATGGCTTTCAGCGCACCCGGGTCCCGAACCTCGGACTGGGTCGCGGTCTCTGAACTGCTGTCGCCATACACACCACACCGCACGGCACGAACCGGAGTAAAGCCGGCCGGGATCGGCCCGCCGCGACCAATCCGGACAGGCGCCGAGCCCGTGGCACTCTCGAAGGCATTCCCCAAGGTGAGCGTGCACTCGGGCTTGACGTAGACCGGCGCCCCGGTCGGCATACGGGTCGCGACCGTCGCCCAGTGCCCGCCCGGATAGTCCGGGGCATACCGCACCCCGACCGCCATCCCGCCTACCGCCGCCACGCCCGCCGCACCGAGGGCTACCGGAACCATGAGCCTCATGGTGGTTCGACGCGGCGCGTGAGCTGGCGGTTCCCTGTCGGATTGCCAGCGTCTGGACCGGCGGCCGGACTCGCCGAGTCGCCGGTACCGCACCACTAGTTTTGTACTTCTCCGGTCGGTTTTCGGTTCGTTCCCCTCGGTCGCGTCGGCAGGGCTTTGCCTACAGTGCCGGTTCTCGGGAGTCAAGTTCGCGCTGTACGCAGCCGCCACCTGCACGCCTGACCGCAAGCGCGCGGACTTTACTCCCGGGGTTCGGCGCTGTACCCCTTGGGGCTGACGACGCGACCGAGGGGAACGAACCGCAACCACCTCACAAACCGCCGCCGCAGGGCCCTGACCCGGCCACCCTATGGAGCAGCGCCAGTTCCCCGAGGGAGCCGAGAGCCCCCGCCGGAGGCGCCGGCTCTTCACCATGGCTCTTGACCTTGATCTTGCTTGTGCTCTTGCCGTTGATCTTGCCCTTGTCCTGACTTGCCGGAGTGGAAGAGGCCTGAGGTGCGGCGGGGTTGTGAACGCGGGAACTGGCAGCCGACATGCCGACTCACCGACCCGAACCCCGAACCGGCACAACTATGACCGAAGGCCGTAAAAAGCCTTAAAACCCACAAGCCAGCCGCAACTCGCCTCGGGAACTTTTGGCCTCGGAAACTCTCGGCCTCGCCTCGGAAACTACTCCGCGCGAGCCATGGCCTCCTGCGCAGACCTGGCCTGCTCGGCGACCTCGTAAGCAGCCGCGAACCCGGCGGCGGCCAGCTCGCGCTTGCCCACCTCGACCACCCCGGCCAGCTCGCGCTTGCCCACCTCGACCAGCCCGGCCAGCACGATGCACGGCCGCCCCTACCCCCGAGACCAACTCCGAGCCACCCGCTCAGCCAGCGCCGTGAGATGGAACTCCGCGCGAGCCATCGCCTCCTGCGCAGACCCGGCCTGCTCGGCGACCTCGTAAGCAGCCGCGAACCCGGCGGCGGCCAACTCGCGCTTGCCCACCTCGACCAGTCCGGCCAGCACGATGCACGGCCGCCCCGATGCCTGCGCCGCCTCCGCGACGCCGGTCGGGACCTTGCCGCCCAGCGAGCTGTGGTCGAAGCGGCCCTCGCCGGTGATGACCAGGTCCGCGCCGGCGATCAGGTCGGCCAGGCCGGTCTCGGCGATGACGGTGCCGATGCCGGGGACGCGGTGGCCGCCCAGGAGCATCAGCCCGTAGCCGAGGCCGCCGCCCGCGCCGGCGCCGGGGGCGTCCAGGGTGCGGCGGATCGCGCCGGGTTCCTGGCCGATGGCGCCGGCGAGTTCGGCGAAGTGGGTGAGGGCGGCGTCGAGGCGCTGGACGTCGTCGTCGGTGGCGCCCTTCTGCGGGCCGAAGACTGCTGCCGCGCCGCGCAGGCCGAGTAGCGGGTTGTCGACGTCGCTGGCGATCACGATCTCGATGCCGGCCAGGCGGCGGCGGGGCTCGGTCAGGTCCAGGTCGTGCAGGCTCTTCAGGGCCCCGCCGCCGGCCCGCAGGACCTCGGCCGGTTCGGCGCCGAGGGCGGCCAGCAGACCGGCGCCGCCGTCGGTGGTGCTGGTGCCGCCGAGCCCGATGACCAGCCGCTTCGCGCCGTCGGCCAGGGCGGCGGCGATCAGCTCGCCGACGCCGTAGGTGGTCGCGGCCTTGGCGTCGCGCTGGTCGGCCGGGACCAGGTGCAGGCCGCAGGCTTCGGCTACTTCGATGTAGGCGGTGGCGCGCTTTTCGCCTGTCGACCCGTCTCCCGACCCGTCTCCCGACTTGTCTCCCGACCCGTCTGTCGACCCGCCCCCCGACTCGACCAGATACCGTCCGGTGACCTCGGTCCCCAGCGGCCCGGTGACCGTCGCCAGCTGCTCGGCGAAGCGGACCCGGCCCTGGAACGCGTCGCTCATCGAGTCGAGGAACCCCGGCCCCCCGTCCGACATCGGGACCCCGGTCACCTCATCCTCCGGCGAGCTCCGGAGCCAGCCGGCGGTGACGGCCCGCACGGCCTCCGGGGCGGTGAGCGTTCCGGCGAACTTGTCCATGGCGATGACGATGTGCACGCACCGGATGGTAATCGGTTTCCGCGGGCCGGCGTTGTGACGTCCACCACGGCGGTCCGGCGGCGCTTCTCGTCACACTGACATCAGGGTATGATCTATTAACGTCAGATAGACGAAAAGGGGTAACGGGATGACCACGACCACAGTTCCGGCGCCGGCCTTCCAGGAGCCGGCACCCACGCCGGTCAGCCTGCTCCTGCTCGGCCGCAGTGCCGACCCGCGCAGCGAGCGCGGCGTGGAGTGCCCAGGCGAGCTGCCCCAGGCCTCCGACCCCGACCTGGTGGCCCGCGCCGCGGCGGCCAAGGCCAAGCTGGGCGACCGGCTCTTCATCCTCGGCCACCACTACCAGCGCGACGAGGTCATCGGCTTCGCCGACGTCACCGGCGACAGCTTCAAACTGGCGCAGCAGGCGGCGGCCCGCCCCGAGGCCGAGTTCATCGTCTTCTGCGGCGTCCACTTCATGGCCGAGTCGGCGGACATCCTCACCACCGACGCCCAGCAGGTGATCCTGCCGGACCTGGCCGCCGGCTGTTCCATGGCCGACATGGCCACCGCCGAGCAGGTGGAGCGCTGCTGGGAGCGGCTTGCGGACCTGGGTATCGCTTCACAGGTGGTGCCGGTCTCGTATATGAACTCCTCGGCCGACATCAAGGCCTTCACCGGCCGCCACGGCGGCACGATCTGCACCTCCTCCAACGCCGAGCGCGCCCTGGAATGGGCCTTCGCCAAGGGCACGCAGGTCCTGTTCCTGCCCGACCAGCACCTCGGCCGCAACACCGCGGTCCGCGACCTGGGCCTGTCCCTGGACGACTGCGTGGTCTACAACCCCCACCGCCCCGACGGGGGCCTGACCGACGACCAGCTCCGCGACGCCAAGATGATCCTGTGGCGCGGCCACTGCTCCGTCCACGGCCGCTTCACCCCGGAGTGCGTCGACGAGGTGCGCGAGCGCGTCCCGGGCGTCAACGTCCTAGTCCACCCCGAGTGCCGGCACGAAGTGGTCGAGAAGGCCGACCACGTCGGCTCCACCGAGCGCATCATCGCCCTTCTGAACGAGGCGGAGCCGGGCAGCGCCTGGGCCATCGGCACGGAACTGAACCTGGTCAAGCGGCTGGCCGCCGAGCACCCGGACAAGCAGATCGTGTTCCTGGACAAGAGCGTCTGCTACTGCTCGACGATGAACCGCATCGACCTCCCGCACCTGGTCTGGACGCTGGAGGCGCTGGCCGAGGGCCGGGTGCCGAACGTGATCGAAGTGGACGCCGACACGGCGCACTTCGCCCGGGTGGCGCTGGAGCAGATGCTGGCGCTGCCGTAGGGGGACCTGCCCGGTGGGCCGGTTTCGCCCCTTCGGGACCTGTGCGACGATGGGGAAGGAATAGCTTCCGGCGGCGCGTGGTTCCCCCAGTTGTGCAGGCGCGCTCCACGGGGCGCCGGTGTGTCCAGATGAAGGAGTACGCATATGACCGTGCAGACGGAGACCTCGCAGGAGGCGACTGTCGCGCAGGGCCTCATCTTGTCCGCTGAGGCGGCCTCCAAGGTGAAGTCGCTGCTGGAGCAGGAGGGCCGCGACGACCTGTCGCTGCGCGTCGCCGTGCAGCCCGGTGGCTGCTCGGGTCTGCGCTATCAGCTCTACTTCGACGACCGCGCGCTCGACGGCGACGTCGTCGCCGAGTTCGACGGGGTGAACGTCGTCACCGACCGGATGTCCGCGCCGTACCTGGCCGGGGCGAAGGTGGACTTCGTCGACACCATCGAGAAGCAGGGCTTCACGATCGACAACCCGAACGCGGGTTCGTCGTGTGCCTGCGGCGACAGCTTCAGCTAGACAGATTCAACCCGCTGGGCCGCACACGATCTGTGTGAAGGCCGCGGCGGCGGTTATCACGGTGGGTGGGCCCGTTCGCGGGCCCACCCCTTTGCCGTGCCCGCGAGCCGAAAACCCTCCTCGAACAGAATCGAGTCCCCCGTGCGCGTCGCCGTCACCGGTTCTATCGCGACCGACCACCTGATGAGCTTCCCCGGCCGCTTCGCCGAGCAGCTGGTGGCCGAGCAGCTCCACACCGTTTCGTTGTCGTTCCTGGTCGACTCGCTGGAGATCCGGCGCGGCGGGGTGGCGCCGAACATCTGCTTCGGGATGGGCAAGCTGGGCCTGCGCCCGATCCTGGTCGGCAGCGCCGGCGAGGACTTCGGCGAGTACCGCTCCTGGCTGGAGCGCAACAACGTGGACTGCGACTCGGTCCGCATCAGCGAGCTGCTGCACACGGCCCGCTTCGTCTGCACCACGGACGCCGACCACAACCAGATCGCCTCCTTCTACACCGGCGCGATGGCCGAGGCCCGGCTGATCGAGATCGGCCCGATCGCCGCCCGGGTCGGCGGCCTGGACCTGGTGCTGATCGGGGCCGACGACCCCGAGGCGATGCTGCGGCACACCGAGGAGTGCCGGGAGCGCGGCATCCCGTTCGCCGCCGACCCCTCGCAGCAGCTGGCCCGGATGGCCGGGGAGGACATCAAGCGGCTGGTCGACGGCGCCCGGTACCTGTTCACCAACGAGTACGAGGCCGCGCTGATCGAGCAGAAGACCGGCTGGGACGCCGAGGAGATCCTGCGCCGGGTCGGCGCCCGGGTGGTCACGCTCGGCGCGCAGGGCGTGCGGATCACCCGGCGCACCGCGGACGGCGGCGTGGACGTGCTCGAAGTCGCCACCGCCAAGGAGGAGACGAAGGCCGACCCGACCGGCGTCGGCGACGCCTTCCGGGCCGGCTTCATCGCCGGTCTGTCCTGGGGCGCCGGCGAGGAGCTGGCGGCGCAGGTCGGCTGCCTGCTGGCCACGCTGGTGATCGAGACGGTCGGCCCGCAGGAGTACGACCTGCGGCGCGGTCGCTTCCTGGAGCGGTTCGCGGTGGCCTACGGCGACGACGCGGCCGGCGAGGTCGCCCGGAGCCTGACGGCCTGAGCGCCTGACGGCCTGAGCGCCTGCCGGCCTGACCGCCTGACCGCCTGAGCCCGGCGATCTGGCCCTTGCGGTCTGAGGTCCTTGGCCTGAGCCCCCTCAACCGCGGCGAGCCGCGCTCAGCGCAGCTTCTCCAACACGCCGGGCAGCACGGCGAGGAAGCGTTCCACATCTTCCTCCGCCGTGCCGAACGGCAGCGACACCCGCACGTTCCCCCGATCCGCGGCGCCCATGGCGACCAGCACGTGGCTCGGGGTGACGGTGTCAGAGGTGCACGCCGACCCCGACGACACCTCGAACCCCGCCTCGTCCAGATCCAGCACCAGCGCCTCGGCGTTCACCGCCGGGCAGGAGAAGGCGACGAGGTTCGGCAGCCGCTCGTCAGGGTCGCCGAACACGTCGATGTCGTCGGCGACGCTCGGCAGCGCCGCCCGCAGCCGGTCGGTCAGGGCCCACAGCCGTACCGCCTCGGCCTGGCGTTCCTGCTCCCGCGCCACCAGCGCGGCGGCGGCCGCGACGATGCCGGGCAGGTTCACCGCGCCGGGGACGCGGCCGTCTTCGTGTTCGTCGATGGCCCACGTCGGCGCGAAGCGCGTCCCCTTGCGCACGGCGAGGATCCCGACCCCGGCCGGACCGCCCCACTTGTGAGACGAAGCACACAGCACCGACCACTCCGGCGGCACCGGCAGCCGGCCGACCACCTGGGCGGCGTCCACCAGCAGCGGCACCCCGGCCGCACTTGCGGCTTCGAAGACCGGGGCCAGCGGCTGGACCGTGCCGACCTCGTGATTGGCGGCTTGCAAGCAGGCCAGGGCCGTTCCGGGCACCTCCAGCTCGCGCGCGAAGGCCTCGACGTCCACCCGGCCCAGCCGGTCCACGCCGACCATTGCCACGGTGTCGTGCCGCTCGGCGTCGGTCCGCTCGGCGGCGTGCAGCTCCGCCGCGTGCAACACCGCGGAGTGCTCGACCGCTGACACCACCAGCCGGTCCCCGACCCGCCGCCGCCCGGCCAGGACCCCGGCGACCCCGTAGTGGATCGCGGCCGTCCCCGAAGCGGTGAACGTCACTTCCCGGGCCCGGCATCCGAGCACGTCGGCGACCGCGGCCCGGGACTGGTCCAGCAGCAGCCGGGCCTGGCGTCCGGCCCGGTAGAGCCGGGCGGGGTCGGCCCAGCCCTCGTCGAAGGCCGCCAGCAGCGCGGCGCGGGCGGCCGGGTGCGGGGGTTCGGCGGAGGCGGCGTCGAAATGAGTCACGGCCTTGACGATACGGACCCTGCGCCGTCACGCGCCGTACCCGACCGGCACCCGGCCCGCCGCCGATCCGTCACCGAACCACCACCGGCTCGCCCCCGAACCACCGGCACAACACTGTTGTCCTCATCAGATCAACGCCGTCAGTTCGGCCGGAAGTGTGACCCCCGACCCCGCCACACGCGTTAACCGGGACCTCCGCGCAAGAGGCAATTGGGGCTGGAGTAGGGTTTGGCCGCGAGAGAGAAGACACCGCCCCTGGCAGGGCCGTGACGTGCGGGCACACCGGGTGCGATCCCGGGGTCCGCCGCGTGCCTGCCGTCAAGGCTTGAACCTCGGGAAGGCAACCTTGAGTCCACACGGCTCCGACCCGTCGCCGCAGCGCACACCCCCGGCGCGGCGATCGCGGCGCGGCAAGCTCGGCGTGCTCGCCGTGGCCGGGCTGGTCGCCATGACCGCGACCGGCTGCGACAGCGGGCAATTTAAGCGGCTGGGAGTTCCCGCTCCGGCCACCAAGGAAGCGCCGATCATCCTGCACCTGTGGCAGGGTTCGTGGATCGCCGCCCTGGCCGTCGGGGCCCTGGTGTGGGGCCTGATCCTGTGGTGCGTCATCTTCTACCGGCGCAAGCGCACCGGCATCGAGATCCCGGCGCAGACCCGCTACAACGTGCCGATCGAAGTGCTGTTCACGGTCGTCCCGTTCATCATGATCGCGGTGTTGTTCTTCTTCACCGCCAAGGACGAGTCCAAGCTGCTGGAACTGCACAAGAACCCCGACGTGAAGGTGAACGTCGTGGGCCGGCAGTGGTCCTGGTCGTGGAACTACAACTACGACGCGGTCACCCAGCAGGACACCCCCGGCCAGCTGGCGGTCTACGACGCCGGCACGCCCGCCGAACTGCCGGTGCTGTGGCTGCCGGTGAACGAGCGGGTGCGCTTCACGCTGACCTCCACCGACGTCATCCACTCCTTCTGGGTGCCGAACTTCTTGTTCAAGCTGGACGTCGTGCCCGGCCGGATCAACGAGTTCGAGCTCACCCCGAGCAAGGAGGGCACGTTCATCGGCCGCTGTGCCGAACTGTGCGGCGTCGACCACTCCCGGATGCTGTTCTACGTCAAGGTCGTCTCCGCGGCCGACTACCAGCAGCACCTGAAGGACCTGGCGAACAAGATCGACCCGGTGACCGGCAAGGGCCAGACGGGCCAGCTGCCGGTGGGCTACAACACCAACGGCGTGCCGTTGCGGGTCGGCCCGCTGACCGGCGTCGGCAACGACTCCACAGGGAAAGAAAAGTGACGGCCATCAGTGAACCGCGCGCAGTGAGCGCGCCGTACGAGCGCCGTGAGCCCGGCAACATCGTGGTGAAGTGGCTGACGTCCACCGACCACAAGGTGATCGGGTACATGTACCTCATCACGTCGTTCTGCTTCTTCGGCATCGGCGGTCTGCTGGCCCTGCTGATGCGCGCCGAGCTGGCGCGCCCGGGTCTTCAGTTCCTGACCACGGAGCAGTTCAACCAGGCGTTCACCATGCACGGCACGATCATGCTGCTGATGTTCGCCACCCCGCTGTTCATCGGGTTCGCCAACGTCATCGTGCCGCTGCAGATCGGCGCCCCGGACGTGGCCTTCCCGCGGCTGAACATGTTCGCCTACTGGCTGTTCCTGTTCGGCTCGGTGATCGCCGTCGGCGGGTTCCTCACCCCGCAGGGCGCCGCGGACTTCGGCTGGTTCGCCTACTCGCCGCTGACCGACGCGGTCCACTCCCCGGGCATCGGCGCGGACATGTGGATCATGGGTCTGGCGCTGTCCGGCTTCGGCACCATCCTCGGTGGCGTCAACTTCATCACCACCATCATCTGCATGCGCGCACCGGGCATGACGATGTTCCGGATGCCGATCTTCACCTGGAACATCCTGCTGACCGCGGTGCTGGTCCTGATGGCGTTCCCGGTGCTGGCCGCCGCGCTGTTCGCGCTGGAGGTAGATCGCCGGCTCGGCGCGCAGATCTTCGAGGCGGACAACGGCGGGGCATTGCTGTGGCAACACCTCTTCTGGTTCTTCGGACATCCAGAGGTGTATATCGTCGCCTTGCCATTCTTCGGGATCATCACCGAGGTGATCCCGGTCTTCAGCCGCAAGCCGATCTTCGGTTACAACACGCTGGTGATGGCGACGCTGTCGATCTCCGGCCTGTCGGTGACGGTGTGGGCGCACCACATGTTCACCACCGGCGCGGTGATGCTGCCGTTCTTCGCCTTCATGTCGTACCTGATCGCGGTGCCCACCGGCATCAAGTTCTTCGACTGGATCGGCACCATGTGGCGCGGCTCGCTGAGCTTCGACACGCCGATGCTGTGGTCGGTGGGCTTCCTGGTGACGTTCCTGTTCGGCGGTCTGACCGGCGTGCTGCTGGCCTCCCCGCCGATCGACTTCCACGTGCAGGACTCGTACTTCGTGGTCGCGCACTTCCACTACGTGCTGTTCGGCACCGTGGTGTTCGCGATGAACGCCGGGTTCTACTTCTGGTGGCCGAAGTTCACCGGCAAGATGCTGGACGAGCGGCTGGGCAAGATCCACTTCTGGATCCTGTTCATCGGCTTCCACACCACCTTCCTGGTGCAGCACTGGCTCGGCGCCGAGGGCATGCCCCGCCGGTACGCGGACTACTTGTCCAGCGACGGGTTCACGACGTTGAACACGATCTCCTCGATCGGTTCGTTCGTCCTGGGAGCCTCGACCCTGCCTTTCTTGTACAACGTGTACATCACGGCCAAACGCGGCAAGAAGGTCACGGTGGACGACCCGTGGGGCTACGGCCGCTCCCTGGAGTGGGCCACGTCCTGTCCGCCACCGCGGCACAACTTCACCTCGCTGCCGCGCATCCGCTCCGAGTCCCCGGCCTTCGACCTGCACCACCCCGAGGTCGCGGCCCTGGATCTGGGGCACGGCAAGAAGAAGGTCGCGGTCGGCGCGCCGGCCAAGGCCAAGCCGCGGCCGGAGCCGCAGTCGGAGCCGTCGGCGACTGAGGACGAGGACGGTGCCAAGTGAAGGTCGAAGCCAAGCTCTTCGGGTTCGTCGCCATCTTCCTGATGATCGACATCCCGGTCTACTGGCTGCTGTCCAAGGACACGGTCGGCACCACCGCCCTGTCCATGGCCTTCGGCCTGTGCGCGCTGGTGTGGTTCTACCTGTACTTCACCGCGATCCGCATCGGGCCGCGTCCGGAGGACCGCGACGACGCGGAGATCTCGGAGATGGCCGGCGAGCTGGGCTTCTTCGCCCCGCATTCGTGGTGGCCGCTGTACACCGCGGGCTCGGCGGCGATCGCCTTCATGGGGATCATCTTCGGCTGGTGGCTGCTGCTGGTGGCGGTGCCGTTCGGGGCCTACTCCGTGATCGGGCTCGTGTTCGAGTACTACCGGCGGGAGAACAACCGGTACGGCGAGGTCGGCGGCGAGCACTGACGCCGTAGCGCGAACTGTTTGAGGAGCTGGGCCTCGGAGTGATCCGGGGCCCAGCTCCTTTTGCTCTGAGTCTTTTGCTGCACCCCCGCGTCCGCGCGGTCAGGAATGGCCCACGAGGACTTCCAGGATCGCGACCTCTTCGAGCTTGTCGTCCACGACGTAGGCGACGCGCAGGGTCGGGCCGATGTCGAGGGTGTACCAGGTCTGGGCGTCGGTGCTCATCCACGGATCGCCGATCAGGTGCGGGTTGCGGCCCAGGCCGATGGCCACGTGGCCGACGACGTAGCCGATGTCCGCCTCGGGGAGCAGGGCGACCTGCGTCATCGCGTGCTCGCCGAAGACGACCGTGTACGGGGTCGAGGTCATGTCGTCGCGGTCACCTAGTCGAGATCACGTAGCCGAGATCACGTAGCCGAGGTCACGGTCACAGGGCCACGCCGAGGCGGGCGGCGACCTCCCCGAGCGGCACCGTCGGACCGGCGGCTCCCTGGGCGCGCAGCTTGACGTGCTCGGCCAGGGCCGGCGAGGCCCGGGACGCCGCCACGTTCCACCACCTGCGGAACACCTGGAAGACGTCGCCGTTCTCCAACTGCTCGCAGAGTCTGGCCTTCTCGTCGTCGGTGAGATGTGCGCGGACGGCGGCCAGGGTGTGGGGGAGCTCCAGCGTCGTGAGCCGGGGCGTGGTGCGCGGGGCGGCGTCGGACGGTTGAGCGCTCATGATGCCCACACTACGGCGGCTCGGGATCGGCGTCAGCAGCTTGACCGAGATGTCGGATTCAGTCTCTTTCGGGGTGGGTCGGCGGCCTTTCGGGTCACGAGACGGCGATTACTTGAGATCATGTGCAACGTGGGGGCCTCTAACGGCGTCTATCCAGATGTAAGCAGTGCGGTAAGGGTTGAAGTGACTGGGAGGGTCTTGTGGCACACCACCTCGGGCAGGGTGTTTCCGCGGACGGACGGCGCCGATGGCGTCGGGCGGGGCAGCTGACGGCGGCCGCCGCGGCGGTGGCGCTGATGACGTCGGCGTGCGGCGGCGGTTCGTCGAGCTCCAAGGACGCCGTGGCGCCGGTCGGGGACGGGCAGACGGCCTCGTCCGGCGCGGCCGGGGCTTCCGGCGGCGCGAACGGCGGCGCAGGAGCCGGCACCACCCCCGGCGGCGCGACCTCCTCCTCCGCGCAGCCGCTGGCGCTCTCGGCCAGCCCGGCGGACGGCGCCAAGGGCGTCGATCCGGCCAAGGGCATCCAGATCAACGCGGCCGGCGGCAAGCTGGAAAGCGTGACCGCCACCGACGCCTCGGGTAAGGCTGTGAACGGTGCTCTGGCCGCTGACGGGGCCTCCTGGGCGTCCACCGGGCTGTTGGCGATCTCCAGTAGCTACACGGTCGTGGCGAAGGCTAAGGACGCCTCTGGGGCGGAGAAGACGAGTACGTCCAAATTCACGACGCTGACCCCGGACAAGCGCCTCGGCCTGTCCCACTACGCCCCGGACGACGGCACCACGGTCGGCGTCGGGCAGCCGATCGCGGTCTACTTCACCAACCCGCCGAACGTGAAGGACCGGGCCGCGGTCGAGAAGGCGATGACCGTCACCACCTCCCCGCACGTGGACGGCGCCTGGAACTGGCGCAGCGCCACGGAGGCGGACTGGCGCCCGCAGAGCTACTGGCAGTCCGGCACCAAGGTGCAGGTGCACCTGGGGCTGAACGGCGTGAAGGCCGGCGACGTCACCTACGGCTCGTTCACCAAGGACTTCGGCTTCACCATCGGCGACGCGGTGATCAGCACCGTGGACCTGGTGAAGGACCAGATGACGGTGACCAAGAACGGCAAGGTCCTGCGCACCATCCCGGTCAGCGCCGGCGAGGTCCCCAAGCACCCGACCTGGAGCGGCAAGATGGTGGTCCTGGAGAAGGACGCCACCTTGCAGATGACCTCCTCCTCAGTGAACTTCACCGACGCCTCGGACTTCTACGACCTCAAGGTCCAGTCCGCCGTCAAGATCACCGACTCCGGCACCTTCCTGCACGCCGCCCCCTGGAACGACGGCAAGTTCGGCCGCGTGAACAGCAGCCACGGCTGCATCGGCATGGGCCTGGACGACGCCAACTGGTTCTTCAGCACCGTGAAGCTGGGCGACGTGGTGGACGTGCTGAAGTCGGCGAACACCAAGCCGAACGTCACCGCCAACCCCAACCCCGGCTTCGACGACTGGAACCTGAGCTGGAGCCAGTGGCTGGCCGGCTCCGCGGCCGGAGTGCAGGGGCAGTAGTCGCCGATTGTCATCGACTGGCCACGCTCTGTCGGAGGGCGTGGCCAGCCTTTGGGGCATGAGCCACGAACCACCGGTCGAGCCTGCCGAGCTCGCAGTGTCCCCACAGCTCTGGGCTGCCTTCGAGCTGGTGGAGAAGGCCGGTCTGCTGGACGCTGTCACCTGCGAGATGTGGAAGCACACTCCAGAGGACTTCTGCCGCGACCACGAGCTCGACAGAGGCCGCTTGATCTTGCGGCAGTCGGGAAGCCCCGGGCATCTGAGTGCGTCGCTCGGGCTGGCGAGGGCACTCACGATGGCAGCCAGGCGAGCGGTTCAGGACGGCGCCCTTCCTTGCCTGAGAGTGGCCCAGGCCCTCGACACCCGGCTTTGGGAGGTTCCGCGTTCGACGGTGCGCCGGCCGGACGTGCTGGTCTACCGCTGCCTGGAACCTGGGGCGGAACTATGGGCGAGAGATGTGGTGCCGGCGGTCGAGATCGTCTCACCGGCCAGTCGAGCCACCGAAACCGGACACGACAACCCCGAAGCGGGCTTCGAATCGAAGATGTCCCAGTACGCGCGGGCCGGGATCGGGCATTACTGGATCGTGCGGCTTCGGCCCGACGAATCGGCGGTCGAGTCGATCGAACAGTGGCGCCTGGTGGAAGACCTGGCCCGCTACACACTCGCAGCCGCGTGGACTGCCGGCGTCAGCCGGGATGCCGTCTACACCGAGTGGCCTTTCCGGATCAGCCTCACCTGGGCCGACCTCGAGTTCTGATAAATCACCCGAAAGCGGCAATCCGGTTACCGCGCGCCCCGCCGACCCGCCGAGCCGACGTCTCCGCCAGCCGCCAGCTGCTACCGCTCCCTGATCAACCGCTCCGAAACCTCGACCCACTTCTCGAGCACCCGCTCCGCGGCTCCCGAGTCGATGGCCTCGGCGGCCTTGTCCAGCCCGGCCGCCAGCCGTGCCGTCACCGGTTCGCGCGTGGGCTCCAGGGCCGCCAGGGCCGCGGCGGACGACAGCAGGACCGCGTCCCGGACCGCGCCTTGTTCGCCGGCTAGGAGGCGGCGGGCCACGGCCGCGTTGAATTCCGGGTCGGCGCCGCGCAGGGCGCTGATGGGGGAGTAGGCGATGCCGACGTCGCGGGGGTCGAAGACCTCGCGGCGGACTTCGCCTTCGCTGGCCGTCCAGATGGTGGTGGTGGTCGCGACGGAGATCTCGTCCAGGCCGTCGTCGCCGCGGAAGACCAGGGCCTCTACGCCGCGGCGGGCGAAGACGCCGGCCACGATCGGGGCCATGCGCTCGTCGAAGACGCCGACGGCTGCCGCGCGGGGGCGGGCCGGGTTGGTGAGCGGGCCGAGGAAGTTGAAGAAGGTCGGGATCGCCAGTTCTTTGCGGGGGACGCCGGCGTGGCGCAGGGAGGCGTGGAAGACCGGGGCGAAGCAGAAGGTGATGCCTGCTTCCTTGGCGACCTGGGCGACCGCCTCGGGGGCCAGGTCCAGGCGGACGCCGAGGCGTTCCAGGACGTCCGCGGCGCCGGAGGAGGACGAGGCCGCGCGGTTGCCGTGCTTGACCACCGTGGCGCCGGCTCCGGCCACGACGACGGCCGACATGGTGGAGATGTTCACGGTGTGCGCCCGGTCGCCGCCGGTGCCGACGATGTCCACGGTCGCGCCGGGGACGTCGATGAGCAGGGCGTGCGAGTACATCGAACGGACGAAGCCCTCGATCTCGTCGACCGTCTCGCCCTTGGCCCGCAGCGCCACCGCCAGCCCGGCGACCTGGGCCGGGGTGGCCTCGCCGGTCATCACGCGGTCCATGGCCCAGGCCGCGTCGTCGACCGACAGGTCGGTGCGGCGCAGAACCGCCGACAGGAGCTCGGGCCAGGTGCGCTGCACGGGCTGCTCGGTCATCGGCGGTTCGCCTCCGCTTCTACGGAACGCTCAAAGGGGTGAATCTCTATAGAGGAGTCATCAGAGGAGCGTCTGCGGCCCCGCTACAGGGAGACCCTACGCGGCGACCCGCTTGGCGAGCCGGGCCCGGACCAACTCCGCGACCGAGTCTGCCAGCGCGACCGGGTCGATCGGGTGCGGCGTCCACGCCTCGGCCCGGGACCAGGTGGCCAGCCAGCCGTCCTGCGGCCGCCCGGTGAGGACCAGGACCGGGGGGCACCGGTAGATCTCGTCCTTGAGCTGCCGGCACACGCCCATGCCGCCGGCCGGGGTCGCCTCGCCGTCCAGGATCAGGATGTCGAAGCCGCCCTTGTCGACGGCGTTCACCACGGCGAGCGGGGTCGCGTACTCGTGGGTCTTGATCGGCGGCAGGTCCGGCGCCACGCGGCGGCCGAGGGCCAGCACGACCTTCTCCCGGGTGGTGGAGTCGTCGCTATAGATGAGGACTTTGATGGCGGTCTCGCTGGCACTCCCAGCGTTGCCTTGCACCCCTTGTTGTCCCATGTTCGGAGCGTTCATGGGGTGGAGCTTACTCGGCGTGCTTGCCCGGCTTCCAGACGGTCAGGCCGTCGATCTTCGCGCTCGGCCCGGGGCGGATGTTCGCGCTCGGCCCGGGGGGAGGAGTACGGCGAGCACAGGGAGTGCGGAGTGGGGAGCACGGGGAGTGCGGAGTGGGGAGTACGGAGAGTGCGGAGTGTGCTCGGAACCTTCCGGGAACTGCTTGATCCGGACCTTCGTTAACTCGATCGGCCCCATACACACAGGACACTGGTTCCTTAATACCCACCCCCGGCGCGGAGCCGCCATGGGGTGACGACATAATGGCGGCCGTGGCGACAGCAACTGCAACTACTCAAGCGGGGCAGGCCCACCGCCTGCCCAACCGGCCGAACCTGGTCAGCGTCGGAACGATCGTCTGGCTGAGCTCGGAACTGATGTTCTTCGCGGCGCTGTTCGCGATGTACTTCACGATCCGCTCAGTGCACGGGTCGCAGTACTTCGTGGAGCAGGCCAAGCACCTGAACATGTCCCTGGCCGTGCCGAACACCACCATCCTGGTGCTGTCCTCGGTGACCTGCCAGATGGGCGTGTTCGCGGCCGAGCGTGGGGACGTGCGGAAGCTGCGGGCCTGGTTCATCCTGACGTTCATCATGGGCGCGGTCTTCGTCTCCGGGCAGATCTGGGAGTACTCGGCCCTGGTCAAGGAGAACCTGACGATCGGCGCCAACGCCTGGACGTCCGTGTTCTACCTCACCACCGGGTTCCACGGGCTGCACGTCACCGGCGGCTTGCTCGCGTTCCTGTTGGTGCTGGGGCGGACCTATCTCGCCAAGCGCTTCACCCACGACCAGGCCACCTCCGCGATCGTCGTGTCCTACTACTGGCACTTCGTCGACGTGGTGTGGATCGGCCTGTTCTTCGTCATCTACATCATGAAGTAAGTCGGATCAGTGGAATCGGTAAGGAATCCTCTGTCGTGAACACGCTTTCGGCACGACGGCGCCATCCGCTGGCCGCGTTCGTCGTCCTCTTCCTCGCGCTGGGTGTCATCGGCGCGACATACGCCACCCTGGGCTCCTCCTCGGCGAAGGCGTCGGCCTCCGTCGCCGCCACGCCGGAGCAGCTTGTAGAGGGTCAGAAGCTCTTCCAGTCCTCGTGCTCGTCATGCCACAACATGAACGGTCAGGGCGTGCAGGGCTCGGGACCGTCGCTGATCGGAGTCGGCGCCGCCGCGGTCGACTTCCAGGTCGGCACCGGCCGCATGCCCGCCATGCAGATCGGCCCGCAGGTCCCGAGCAAGCCGCCGATCTTCACCCAGGACCAGATCGACGCGATGGCCGCGTACATCGGTGCGCTCGGCGCGGGCCCGGACATCCCGGACCCCTCGCTGTACAACGGTGACCCGAACGACGCCGCCAGCGTGTCCAACGGCGGGGTGCTGTTCCGGACCAACTGCTCCCAGTGCCACAACGTGGCCGGGGCCGGCGGTGCGCTGACCGACGGCAAGTTCGCGCCCTCGCTGCGTGAGACGTCGACGAAGCACATCTACGAGGCCATGCTCACCGGCCCGCAGAACATGCCGATCTTCAACGACAACGTGATGTCCCCGCAGGACAAGAAGGACATCATCGCCTACCTGGTGCAGACCCGGACCGGGTCCAACCCCGGCGGTCTGGACCTGGGCTCGATCGGCCCGGTCTCCGAGGGCCTGTTCGTCTGGACGATCGTGCTCGGCCTGCTGATCGTGTTCGCCTGCTGGATCGGCGCGCACACCACCAAGGCGTCCCGCGCCCGCGTCGCCCACTTCGAGGCGACCACCGGGAAGGACGCCTCCGACAATGACTGATCGGGACATGGAAACGGACCACCTGCCTGAGAACACCGGTGGGGCCGGCCACGGCGCAGTGACGACCGTGGCGGAGGACCCCTTCCAGGACCCCGGGCTGCCGGCGCACCGGCCCCGGGTCACCGACCTCGACCCCAGGGCCGCCAAGCGCGCCGAGCGGCAGGTCGCCCTGCTGTTCATGATCGCCGTCGTCGGCGTGATCGGGTCGATGGTCTGCTACACGTTCGTGCCCAACACCAAGGTGCACAGGTTCACCGGCCTGGGCACGGTGAACATGAACAACCTGGCCCTGGGCCTGTGCCTGGGCTTCGCGTTCCTGGCCCTGGGCTGCGGCGCGATCCACTGGGCCCGGACCCTGATGACCGACGTGGACCTGGTCCAGGAGCGGCACCCGATGAAGTCGGACCCCGAGTCCACCGCGTTCGCGGTCTCGGAGTTCAAGCAGGGTGTCGCGGACTCCGGCTTCACCAAGTACCCGCTGATCCGGCGCTCGCTGCTGACCGCGATGATGGTGCTGCCGCTGCCGGCCGTGTGGCTGCTGCGCGACCTGGGGCCGATGCCGAAGGACGCCCTGCGGCACACGCTGTGGGCGCCGGGCATGAAGCTGGTGAACCCGAACACCGGGCAGCCGCTGAGGGTCTCGGACGTCACCGTCGGCACGCTGGCGCTGGCCAACCCGGCGAACCTGAACGACGACCCGGACGAGCGGATCGACAACCTGGCCAAGGCCGCGGTGCTGGTCGTCCGGTTGCCGCAGGAAGCGCTGAAGGGTTCTGAGGCGCAGAAGAAGAAGCAGTGGGACTGGTCGGTGGACGGCGTCATGGCGTTCTCCAAGATCTGCACCCACGTGGGTTGCCCGGTGGCGCTGTACGAGCAGCAGACGCACCACATGCTGTGCCCGTGCCACCAGTCGACCTTCGACCTGTCCGATGACGGGAAGGTCATCTTCGGCCCGGCCGCGCGGTCGCTGCCGCAGCTGCCGATCACGGTCGACGCCGACGGCAACCTGGTCGCCGTGAGCGACTTCCGGGAGCCCGTCGGCCCGAGCTTCTGGGAGCGCGGATGAGCGCCACGACCGCCCCGGGCGCCGGGGCCGCAGGCCAGTACGACGACGTCAAAACCGACCCGGTCTCCAGCTGGGCGGACGAGCGGCTCGGGATCTACAAGGGCTCGAAGAACCTGATCCGGAAGGTCTTCCCGGACCACTGGAGCTTCCTGCTCGGCGAGATCGCGCTGTTCTCGTTCATCCTGATCCTGCTCTCGGGCGTGTTCCTGACGCTGTGGTTCAACCCGAGCATGGGCGAGGTCGAGTACCACGGCTCGTACCTGCCGCTGGACGGCGTCTCGATGTCGCAGGCCTACGCCTCGACGCTGAACATCAGCTTCGATGTGCGCGCCGGTCTGCTGATGCGCCAGGTGCACCACTGGGCCGCCCTGATCTTCATCATGGCGATCATGGTGCACATGCTGCGCATCTTCTTCACCGGTGCGTTCCGCAAGCCCCGCGAGATCAACTGGCTGATCGGCTTCACGCTGATGGTGCTGGGCCTGCTGGAGGGCTTCGCGGGCTACTCGCTGCCGGACGACCTGCTGTCCGGTACCGGTCTGCGCATCGCCTCCGGCGTCATCCTGTCGATCCCGATCGTCGGCACGTACGTGTCGTACTTCCTGTTCGGCGGGAACTTCCCCGGCCACGACTTCATCCCGCGGCTGTTCACCATCCACGTGCTGCTGATCCCGGCGCTGATCGTCGGCCTGGTCACCGCGCACCTGATCCTGGTGTTCGTCCAGAAGCACACGCAGTGGGCCGGGCCGGGCAAGACCAACGACAACGTGGTCGGCCTGCCGCTGCTGCCGGTGTACACCGCCAAGGCCGGCGGGTTCATGTTCGTGATCTTCGGTGTGGTCTTCCTGCTGGCGGGCCTGGTGCAGATCAACCCGATCTGGGCCTACGGTCCATACACACCCGACCAGATCAGCGCGGGTTCCCAACCAGACTGGTATATCGGCTTCCTCGAAGGCTCCCTTCGAATGATGCCGAACTGGGAGTGGAACATCTGGGGCCACACGCTGTCCTTCAACGTGCTGATCCCCTCGCTGATCGTGCCGGGCATCCTGTTCACGGCGCTGGCGGTCTGGCCGTTCCTGGAGCAGTGGATCACCGGCGACAAGCGCGAGCACCACATCCTGGACCGCCCGCGCAACCGCCCGACCCGCACCGCGTTCGGCGTCGGCGGCATCACGTTCTACGGCGTGCTGTGGCTGGCCGGCGGCAACGACCTGATCGCGACCCACTTCCATCTCTCGGTGGAGGCGCTGACCTGGACCTTCCGGGTGCTGATCTTCCTGGGTCCGGTCATCGCCTTCTGGTGCACCAAGCGCATCGCGCTCGGGTTGCAGCGGCGGGACAAGGACAAGGTGCTGCACGGACGCGAGACCGGCATCATCAAGGTCTCGCTGGAGGGCGAGTTCACCGAGGTCCACGAGCCGCTGTCGGCGGGCGAGCGCTACCGGCTGACCGCGCACGAGGTGCAGAAGCCGCTGGAGCTCGGGCCCGCCACGGATGAGAACGGGGTTGAGCGGCCGGGGAACCGGGCGCTCAAGCTGCGGGCCAAGGCTTCGGAGGCGATGTTCTCCGACCATGTCGAGACGACGGTCGAGGAGTACAAGGAGATCGAGGCCGGGCACGGGCACCACTGAGTGGGTTTTGTGTTTGGTTGGGGTTTTGCTGGTTGCTTGTCACAGGTTGCAGGGGTCTCGCCTACGGGCGGGGCCCCTGTGGCTTTGTCGCGGTGGTTGTAGCCGTAAAGCAGGTCGGAGCAAGGGCCAGACCAAGGATGGCTGGTGGCTGCCCGGTTACCTCTCATCTGTATCGCTACCGCATTCGCGCTCGTTGACCCCGGACCCCAGACCCCGAACCCCGAAAGCCCAAAGGGGACCGCGCCCAAGGCGCGGTCCCCTTCTCAGTGCTCAGCAGTGCTCAGCGACTACCAGCGGCGGTCGCGCGGCGGGCGGTTGTCCCGCTGCTGGTCGTTGCTGTAGCCGCCGCGGGGGCGGCCGAAGGCGGTGCGCTCGCCGAATTCGCGGCGCTCGGTCGGGCGGTCCGTGCTGGTGCGGTTGTCGCGGTCGGTGTGGCGGCGGGGGCCGTCGAAGCCGGCGCGCGGAGTGAAGCCGTCGCCGCGGTCGTTGCCGCGGCGGTCGCCGAAGTTGCGGTTCTGCGGACGGTCGTTGGTGCCGCCGGCGTTGCGGTTGTCGCGGTCGCTGAAGTTGCGGCGCTGGCCGTAGCTGCTGTTGCGGTCCGGGGTGCGGTTGTCGCGGTCGAAGCTGCGACGCTCGCCGGTGAAGCCAGCGCTGCGGCCTTCGGAGCCGCCGCGGCTGTCCCGGTTGCCGAAGCTGCCGCGGTTATCACGGCTGTCACGGCTGTCCCGGTCGAAGTTGCGGCCCGAGCCGTTGCTGTTGCGGTCGAAGGAGCGGCCCTCGCGGTTGCCGTAGCCGCCGCGGTTGTCGCCGCGGCCCTGCGAGCTGTTGCGGTCGAACGAGCGACGCTCGCCGCCGTTGAAGCCGCCGCCGCGGTTCTCGGAGCCGCCGCCGTTGAAGCCGCCGCGGTTCTCCGAGCCGCCCCGGTTGTCCCGGTCGCTGAAGTTGCGACGCTCGCCGGTGAAGCCGCCGCTGCGGCCTTCGGAGCCGCCGCGGTTGTCCCGATTGCCGTAGCCGCCGCGGTTGTCGCGGTCGAAGCTGCGGCCCGAGCCGTTGCTGTTGCGGTCGAACGTGCGGCTCTCGCCGCGGTCGGTGCGGTCGCGGTCGAAGCCGCCCTGCGAGCCGTTGCGCTCGAAGGAGCGGCCGGCGCCCCGGTCGCCGAAGCTGCCGCGGTTGTCCCGGTTGTCGCGGTCGAAGCTGCGGCCCTGCGATCCGTTGCGGTCGAACGTGCGGCCCTGGCCGCGGCCCTCGCGGTCACCGAACCCGGTCCGCTCGCGGTCGGCGAAGGGACGCCGCTCGCCGCCGTTGAAGCCGGCGCGGTCGCGGCTGCCGGGGCCGCGGTTGTCGCGGTCCTCGAAGCGTCCGCCGCGGTGGTTGCGGTCGAAGCGGTCGCGGTCCTGGCGTGCGCCGTCGCGGTTGTCGCGGCCGCCGAAGCCCTCGCGGCCGCCGCGGAAGCCGTCCCGGCCCGCGCGTCCGTCGCGCCGGTCGTCGGTCATGCGGCTCTCGCGGGCCGCGCGGCGGGCGGCGTGGTAGGCGTCCGCCTCGGCGACGTACTCGGCCACCGGGCGGCCGCCGGTCAGCTCGCGCAGGGTCTCCGAGCTCGGCGCCACCTTGGTGAGTTCGGCGTCGACGCCGGCCGACTGGAGCAGGCGCTGCGTCGCCTTGCGCTGCTTGGGCAGGACCAGGGTGACCACGGTGCCGCTCTCGCCGGCCCGGGCGGTGCGGCCGGCGCGGTGCAGGTAGTCCTTCGGGTCGCCGGCCGGGTCGACGTGCAGGACCAGGTCGATGCCGTCGACGTGGATGCCGCGGGCGGCGACGTCGGTGGCGACCAGGACCGGGACCCGGCCGTCCTTGAAGTCGGCCAGGGTCTTGGTGCGGGCCCGCTGGGTCATGCCGCCGTGCAGGGCCAGGGCGCTGACTCCGGCCTCGCGGATCTTCTCGGCGATGCGGTCGGCGCCCAGCTTGGTGCGGGCGAACAGGATGGTGCGCCGGCCGTCGTCGTCGCCCGGCGTGTGCCGGGCCGCGATCTCGGCGGTGACCAGGGCCTTGTCCGCCGGCTCGACGATCAGCAGGTGGTGGTCCATCTGCGAGGAGTCCTCGTCGTCCTGGGTCACCGAGTGCAGGACCGGGTCGGTCAGGTACTGGCGCACCAGCTCGTCGACGGCGCCGTCCAGGGTGGCGCTGAACAGCAGCCGCTGCCCGGCCGGGTCGGTCTGGGACAGCAGCTCGGTGACGATCGGCATGAAGCCCATGTCGGCCATCTGGTCGGCCTCGTCCAAGATGGCGATCTCGACCTCGGACAGGTCGCATTCCCCCTGCTCGATCAGGTCGGTGAGCCGGCCCGGGGTGGCCACCAGCAGCTCCACGCCGCGGCGCAGCGCGAACACCTGCTTGTACATCGGCGCGCCGCCGTAGACCGCGGCGATGTCGGCGCCCACGGCGAAGCCGTACGGCTGCAACGCGTCGGTGACCTGCATCGCCAGTTCCCGGGTCGGGACCAGCACCAGGGCCAGCGGCTTGCCCTTGCGGGCCCGCTTGCCCTTCAGGTTGGCCAGCGCCGCCAGCCCGAAGGCCAGCGTCTTGCCGGAGCCGGTGCGGGCCTTGCCCAGCACGTGCCGGCCGGCCAGGGCGTCCGGGATGGTCGCGGCCTGGATCGGGAAGGTGGAGTGCACGCCGTTCTCGGCGAGCTTCTTCACCAGTTCCTCGGGCAGGCCCAGTTCGCTGAACGCCGGCGCCTCGGACTCGGCCGCGACGGTGTCGTCGGCCTCGGTGTCCTCGTCGGCGTCGTCGGTCTCGTCGTCGTCTTCAGCGTCGTCCAGGCCGGCGGTGTGCTCGTCGTCGGCGAGGTCGAAGGCCTCGTCGTCGGTGTCATTGTCAGCGTTGTCGGCAGTGGCGTCGTCGATGTCGTCGTTCTCGTCGACGATCGCGAAAGTCTCGTCGATGTCGGCGGCCGGAGCGGACTCCGCGCGCAGGACATCGTTCTCAGGGGTGAATTCGGACATGGCTCAATAAGCCCTTCGGAGGAGCGGACACGTCCTCAGAGGCGCACGAGCGCATGGATTGCGCCGCAGCGGTGTACAGAACGGTCACTAAGGCGGCCTGGGCCCATTGTTGGACGACCAGGTAGGCGATGCCGCGCCTGAAGTGGCGGACCGGGAAATGGCAGGCCCCGGACCCCACTGCGTTCTGCGTCACATGACAGAAGCCGGTTTCCGACCGGCTTCTAAGGTGACCTGTCCCGCGCAGCGTTCGCTTGGATTCGATCCATGGTAGCGGCCACCATCGCGAATCCAAGAATCGCGCAGGTCAGGTGTGCCGGTTGGCGTCCTTGAGCTCCGGCGGCGGCGGACCGTTCAGCGGGTCCACCCGCACCAGGTGGCCCCACCAGATCAGCCGGTACGTGGACGCCCACTCCGGCGTGCACGTGGTCAGCGTGATGTATTTCCCGGGCTTGGTGAAGGGCCCGCCCTTGGGGATCGGCGCGATCGTGCCCATGTTCTCCGGGCTGGTCTGCGGCAGTTCCTTGTCCAGCGCGTACACGTACCAGCCGTGCGTGGTCTCGACGACCACGTGGTCCCCGACCCGCATCTGGTTGATGTAGCGGAACGGCTCGCCGTGCGTCCGCCGGTGGGCCGCGACCGCGAAGTTGCCGACCGCGTCCCACGGCATCGCCGTGGCCGGCGTCGTGTAGTGCCCGACGGCGCCCTTGTCGAGCACCTTCTCCTCGTCCACGCCCTGCATCACCGGGACGTTCATCTTGCCGATCGCCGGCAGGCTCATCAGCGCGAAGCCCTCGCTCGGCGCGAAGGCCGACTTCGGCGCGGCACCCGGGGCGGTCGGCGCCAGCTGCTGCTGGAACTGCTGCTGGATGTGGTTGGCCTCGGTGTTCGCGGCCTTGTTCGCCTCGACGTTCGTCCACCACAGCGTGTAGACGACGTACAGCGCCATCACCGCGCCGAGCGTGATCAGCACTTCGCCGAAGCTGGAGAGCACCAGCAGCTTGCGCTGGGCCTGCCGGTTGGCCCGGGCCGCGGTCCGGGACGAGCGGGAGCCGAACGAGGGCTCCGGCTCGGGTTCCCCATCAGAGAACTGAGACGGGGGCGGCGGCGTGTACACGACCTTCGGGATGTACTCGGTCTGCGCCTCGGCGGGCGAGGGGGAGTCCGTTATCCGCGGGATGTACTCGGTCGGCGCGTCGTGGGATGGCGGCCTGCCGAACCCGCCCTCGTCGCCATTCATGCCGGACACGTTAGGGGAGAAACCTCTGGGTTCCGGTGGTACCCCGACGTTCTGCGGCATGGGAGTCAACTTAGCGGACGATCATTCTTCCGGTGGGCTGTATCCCGAATGCCGGGGACCGCTCGGCGCCTCCCACTCCGATTCCGGCGTGGTCGCGGCGGGCTTGAGCCGGCGCCTGCGCTCCCACAGGAGATAGCCGCCACCTGCGAGGAGGACCAGGAACCCGATCACCAGGATCGGGTTGATCCCACCCGATCCGCCGCCCCCGGACGCCGCGGCACGTGACCCGTTCGAGGGACTCGTGGAGAGCACCGGATTGGTCGGCCAGACGTTGGCGGAGTCGGTGCTGCCGGGTGCCGAGGCCTGGGGCGTCGGCGTGGCGGACGGCGTACCCGAAGCCGCGGATGAGGGAGCTGATGACCCGGTGTCCGGACCACTGGCGCTCCCGGCACTGGTCGGCGCCGAACGCGTGCTCGGTGCGACGCTGCGCGGCGGCTGGTTGACCGGGAACATGGCGTCGAATCCGGGCAGCGTCTCGGGATCGACCGGCCCCTGGCTGACCGCCTGCACCGGCGAGATGATGCCGAAGCCGAGCTGGTCGGTGTGCTGGTTTCCGGACACCGGGTTGATCGAGCCGGCCATCTGCGCCACCACCTGCCGGGCCGGCCAGTTCGCGTGGCCGGCCCGCAGGATCGCGGCCAGGGCGGCGACGTAGCCGGAGGCGGTCGAGGTGTCGTTGCCGTACGAGGCCAGCGTCACCGCCGGGCCGGACGCGGAGGACGGCAGCGGGGCGCCCGACTCGTCCGCGGCGGCCACGTTCACCACACCTTGCGGACGCGCCGACATCAGCTCCCCGGTGTCCCCGGCAGCCGCGATCACCAGCGCCGCGCCCCCGATCGAGGCCGGATCGACGGACGTGTCCGCGACGACCACGATGGCCCCGTCCGCCGACCCCGAGGCCACGGTCGCCTCCGGGGCCAGCGCGCTGATCGCGCACGCCACCTCCGCGACCCGGTCCGGCGCGCCGACCACGCCGATGCTCACGCCCCCGCCCTTGCTCCCCGCGATACTCCAGGCGCGGGTGGCGTTGTACGCCAGCAGCGGGCCTTGCGAATCAGGGCACGAAGTGGCGGCCCGGGCCGCCGGTGCGGGCAGCGGCCCGAAACCGGCCAGCAGCGCGGCGCATCCGACGGCGACCAGAGTCCTTCTCAGCACATGGTGACGCTACCCGAACCCGGGCCGCGGCAAGTCCGCCGACCCGGGTTACTTCTGGCTGGTGTCAGCTGCTGTCAGCCGGTGTCAGCTGGCGTCAGGCCCCGTTGTGCCGCCCGGACCACGTCCACGCGTACCCCGGGTCCTCGGACGCCACGCCGCCCTCGCCGATCTCCAGCGGCCGGAACGTGTCCACCATGACCGCCAGCTCGTCGAAGAACTCCGCGCCGATCGAGCGCTCCGCGGCGCCCGGCTGCGGGCCGTGGGTCAGGCCCGAGGGGTGCAGCGAGATCGAGCCCTGGCCGATGCCGGACCCGCGCCGGGCCTCGTAGTTGCCGCCGGTGTAGAACAGCACCTCGTCGGAGTCGACGTTGTGGTGGTTGTACGGCACCGGGATCGACAGCGGGTTGTAGTCCACCTTGCGCGGCACGAACGAGCAGATCACGAAGTTCGGGCCCTCGAAGGTCTGGTGCACCGGCGGCGGCTGGTGCACGCGGCCGGTGATCGGTTCGAAGTCGGCGATGTTGAAGGCGTACGGGTACAGGCAGCCGTCCCAGCCGACCACGTCGAAGGGGTGGTGCGCGTAGGTCAGCTTGGTCCCGCCGGCCCGGTGCCGGACCAGGACCTCCACGTCCGAGCCCTCGGCCAGCAGCGGCTCGCTCGGCCCGCGCAGATCCCGCTCACAGTACGGCGAGGACTCCAGGAACTGGCCCTTGGCCGACAGGTAGCGCTTGGGCGGGCCGATGTGCCCGGTCGCCTCGATCACGAACAGCCGCAACGGTTCGGCGACGTCGGACCCGGCACCGGCTCCGGCTGTCGGCACCCACCGGTGGATCGTCGACGTCGGCAGGATCACGTAGTCGCCCTGACCGACCTCGATCGCGCCGAACGACGTCTCCACGACGCCGGACCCGGACTCCACATACACGCACTCGTCGCCTATGGCGTTCCGGTATAGGGGAGAGGCCTCCGTCGCCGCGACGTAGGAAAGACGCACGTCTCCGTTGCCCAGCAACAGATGCCGGCCGGTGACGGCGTCCAGCCCCGAGGTGTCCAGCTTGTGCGTCAGGAAGTGCCGCGGCTTCAGCGGCCGGTTGGCGACCGCCCCGGCGAGCGGCCCCGGCGGCTCCCACTCCGCGGAGTCCACGATCGCCGTGGGCAGCCCATGGTGGTACAGCAGGGCGGAGTCTGAGGAGAAGCCCTCGACGCCCATCAGCTCCTCGGAGTACAGCTCGCCGTCCGGGCGCCGGAACTGGGTGTGCCGCTTGGGCGGGATCTCGCCCACGGAGCGGTAGTAGGCCATCGCCGCGGTCCCCTCAAGAGTGTTCGATAATCGGACGTCACTGTCCGCTTACTTCGACCATGGGCTACCGTGGCGGTCATGTCAACCGCCGACCCCGGCGCCCTCGGCGTCCTGTTCGCAGAGCTGATCGACGACGCGGCGTTGTTCCCGCCCGGCGACGCCCCCATGGCCGAGGCGGTGCCCGCGCACCTGGCCCACGACGCCGGCGGGTACAGCGGTCTGCTCGGCCGCTTCCTGTGCCCGGTCTCCAAGCTGGCCGAGCTGAAACCGCTGCTGGACCCGGACGAGGGGCTGCGGCTCGGCCTGATCGGCGACACCGGCGTGGACGCTCTGCTGGCCGCGTTCGCCGAGTTGGAGGACGACGACCGGCTGATCCTGGAGGCCGTGGAGATCCGCCACCCGGGCGACCGGTTGGCGGAGCTGGAAGGGCGGCTGCCGTACGGCGTCGAGGCGTACATCGAGATCGCCCCGGTCGACATGCGCTCCCTGCTCCCCACCCTGGCCGGCCGTGAGCTGCTCTACGCCAAGCTGCGCACCGGCGGGCTGACCGCCGAGGCGTTCCCGACCCCGCTGGCCGTGGCCGAGTTCCTGGTCGGCTGCGCGGACCTGGAGATCGGCCTCAAGTGCACCGCCGGGTTGCACAACGCGGTCCGCCACATGGACGCCTCGACCGGCTTTATGCACCACGGTTTCCTCAACGTCCTGCTGGCCGCCGAGCGCGCCGGCGACGGCGCGGAGATCGAGGACGTCGCCGTGGTCCTGGCCCGCACCGACGGGGCGGATCTGGCCGAGCGTGTCAAGGCTCTGACAGTCGAGGACACGGCCCGGACCCGTGACCTGTTCCACGGGTACGGCTCCTGTAGCTTCCAAGAGCCGATCGACGATCTGTCGGGCCTCGGGCTGCTGCCGGATCCGCTGTCCCACTGACGACTGACCGACTGGCCCGACTGACCGACTGGCCGAGCTTCAACCACGGGAGAACCGCAATGACACTGCCCACCTGGGTCCCGCTGCCGCCCCAGACCGGCTTCCCGGTCGAGAACCTGCCCTACGGCGTCGCGACCCACGGTGAGCGCCCGGCGCACGTGGTCACCCGGATCGGCGACTTCGTCGTCAGCCTCGGGGCACTGGCCATGAACGGTCTGCTGGACGGCACGATCGAGGAGCCGGCGGCGTACTTCGCGATCGGCACGCTGAACCCGTTCATGGCCCTCGGCGCTCCGGCGTGGGCGGCGGTGCGGACCCGGCTCACCGAGCTGTTCACCGAGCCGGAGCGGCGCAAGGCCGTCGAGCCGCTGCTGGTGCCGCTCGCCGACGTGGTGCTGTATCTGCCCTTCCAGGTCGCGGACTACGTGGACTTCTACTCCTCCGAGGACCACGCCACCAACCTCGGCCACATCTTCCGGCCGGACGGCGAGCCGCTGCTGCCGAACTGGAAGCACCTGCCGATCGGCTACCACGGCCGCTCCGGCACGGTCGTGCCCTCCGGCACCCCGATCGTCCGGCCCTCCGGCCAGCGCAAGGCCCCCACCGACGCCGAACCGCGGTTCGGGCCCAGCGTCCGGCTGGACATCGAGGCCGAGGTCGGCTTCGTCGTCGGCACCCCCTCGCCGCTCGGACACGGGGTGGGAGTGGAGGACTTCCAGGAGCACGTCTTCGGCGTGGTGCTGGTCAACGACTGGTCGGCGCGCGACATCCAGGCCTGGGAGTACGTGCCGCTGGGCCCCTTCCTCGGCAAGTCCTTCGCGACCTCGGTCTCCCCGTGGGTGGTCCCGCTGGCCGCGCTGGAGGACGCCCGCATCGCGCCGCCGTACCAGGACCCGGTCCCGCTGCCGTACCTGCAGGGCGAGACCTGGGGCTACAACATCGTCATGGAGGTCAAGCTCAACGGCAGCACGGTCTCCACACCGCCGTTCGCCGGCCTGTACTGGACCCCGGCCCAGCAACTGGCGCACATGACGGTGAACGGCGCCAGCCTGCGCACCGGCGACTTCTACGCCTCCGGCACCGTCTCCGGCCCGCTGCCCGAACAGCGTGGCTCACTGATCGAGCTGACCTGGAACGGCACCGAGCCGCTGGCCCTGGCCGACGGCTCTACCCGCACCTTCCTGGTGGACGGCGACACGGTCGCGATCGGCGGCGTGGCGCCGGGGCCGAACGGCGCGCGGATCGGCTTCGGCGAGGTGGTCGGGACGATCCAGTCGGCGGTGCGGCAGCCGGAGCTGTGACGGCTCGGCGAATCAGCTCGAATCAGCCCGAATCAGCGCTCTAAGACTCGCGCGAACTCTCACCGCCTGGCGCTCCGGATCAGCGGTGTGAGTTCCGTCACTCGGTGAGTCTGGCGTCCAGGGCTGCGAGCTCCGCTTCGGAAAGCCCGTTGGCCAGGAGGTAGTCGGGCATCTTCAGCCCGCCTATCGTCGAGCTCAGGGACGCCTCGATGGTGGTGCCGTGTTTTTCGAGGTGTTCGCTGACCGTGATCAGCTGGTTGCGGATGCCCAGCTCGGCGTATCGCTCCCGAAACCGGTCGAAGGTGAGCAGGTAGTCGGCGATGATCTCGTCGGGGTGCGCCCCGGCCGCGGCGAGAAGCACCAGGGCGATCAGTCCGGAGCGGTCCTTGCCGCCGGCGCAGTGGAAGACCACGCAACCGGGTGCCGCGGTCGCTATGGCCTGGACGGCGGCGATCACCCGGTCCGGGTACTCGGCCAGCAGCGCCGGCAGATACAGCGGGGTCGCCAGGTTGTCGATCGGCGCCCAGCGGTCGTGGAACGCCGTGCCGGGCTCAGGGTCCAGCGGCACGCGGACCGTCGCGATACCGGCCGGTCGCGGCGCCTGGTCCGGTTCGTCCTCGTCCTCGGCGCGGAGGTCGAGGACAGTGCGGACGCCGTAGTCCCAGGCCGAAGCCCAGCCGGCCGCGGTCAGGCGGGTCGGGGCTGCCATCCGGACCACCGCGCCCGGCTTGATCCGGCCGAGCCCGCCGAGGTCCCTGGCGTTGACGCAGCCCTCCCAGGCGAGGTTCCTGTTCGAGATCATGCGGTGCAGCCTAGGGCAGCCCGATGTTCCTCAAATCGGCCTCAAGCCGGGCGAAAACTCCGTGAGGACATCGGCCAGCACCTCCAAAACCACCACCGCGTCCGGCAGCGGTGTGCCGTCCGCGGGCCAGTAGACCCACCGGGCCGTCCGGCCGGACATGCTCACCGACGGCGGCACGAACACGTAGCTGCCGCGGTCGTGCCAGCGCAGGCCGGGGTGTTCTTGCAGGGTTTCGGGGCGGCAGTCCAGGGAGCTGGACCACCACTCGTCCTCGTCGACGTCGTCGGTGTCAGGGTTCGTACGCGGCGCGATGAAGAACAGGTAGCGGCCGTCGACCTCGGCGACCGGGCCGGGGGCGGTGCCGGCCACCAGGATCCGGCGCAGGGCGTCGGCGCCGGGCTGATCCGGGACGTCCAGGACGGAGTGGGTCTTACCGGTCGGCGTGACCCAGTTCGCCCCGGGGTGCCGGGAGCGCCAGCGGGCCACGGTCTCCGGGTCGGCACTGGCCTCGACCTGCCAGGCCCGGGACAGCGGATGCGCGGCGGGCGTGGGACAGCCCAGGCGGTCGCAGCTGCACGAACCCTCGCGCGGGGCGGCCGCCGGGACCACCGCGAACCCGGCGGCGAGGAGTTTGTCGAGCGGATCGAGGAGCCCTTCAGCGCGCAGCCCATCGGTGGAAGCGGCGTGTTCGCGCTTCCGGTTCTTGGCAGGTCGCCAGCTCCTCGGCACCCAAGCCCCCTGACGTGGTCGAAGGCCTAACGCGGTAAGGGTCAGGATACCTCGTGGTAACCCGGACTTCGTCAGGGGGTGCCAGTGGGGCGAAGCGTGGCGCGGGTAGCGTGTGCGCGTGACCACACCTGCCGACCGGACCCCGCCGACCGCCGCCGACCGCCGGATCGCGCTGGCCGGCACGTTCAACGTCCGCGACGTCGGCGGTTACCCGGCGGCCGGCGGCACCGTGCGGGCCGGCCGGCTGCTGCGCGGCGACGCCCTGCACCGCCTCGACGACCAGGCCCGCGCCACCCTCGCGGGCCTGCCGGTCCGCACCGTGGTCGACCTGCGTGAGGACTTCGAGGTCCGGCTGTCCCCGGACGCCCTGGACGGCACCGGCATCGACGTGCTGCGGCTGCCGGTCTTCCGCTTCACCGGCGACTCCTTCGGCCGGGCCCCGGACGACCTGAAGTCGGTCTACGACCACATGGTCGACCAGTGCGGCGCCGCTCTGGCCACGGCTGTCGGCCACGTCGCCACCCCGGCCGCGCAGCCGGTCCTGGTGCACTGCTCGGCCGGCAAGGACCGCACCGGCGTGGTGGTCGCGATCGTGCTGTCGCTGCTCGGCGTCGCCGACGAGGTGATAGCCCAGGACTACCACCTCACCAGCGCCTACCTCGCCGCGGAGTTCACGCAGGCGGTCGAGCAGTTGCAGGCCTCCACGGGCCTGGGGCAGCGGCTCAACGGCCTGGCGCTGACCTGCCCGCCGGAACTGATCCTGGCGACGCTGGACCGGATGCGGGCCGCACACGGCTCGGTGGAGGAGTACCTGCTGGCGCACGGCCTGACCGCGGAGCAGATCGCCGAGCTTCGCAGGAGCCTGATAGAGCCGGCTTCGTGACGGCGGGACGACCGGCGCGGATCACGCCGGGCTAGGCGGCAGCTGGCGCCGATCACGTCCCGCCAGGCGGCAACCGGCGCCAAGCACTTCTCGCCGTGCGTCGACCGGTGCCGATCACTTCTCGCCGGGCGCCGACCGGTGCCGATCACGCCCCGCTGGGCAGCGTCAGCACCTCGACCCCGTCGTTCGTCACGACCATCGTGTGCTCGAACTGCGCGGTCCGCTTCCGGTCCCGCGTCACCGCGGTCCACTTGTCCGCCCACATCTCGTAGTCGGCGGTGCCCAGGGTCAGCATCGGCTCGATGGTGAACGTCATGCCGGGCTGCATCACCAGCGTGGAGTACGGGTCGTCGTAGTGCGGGATGATCAGGCCGGTGTGGAACGCGGTGGAGATGCCGTGCCCGGTGAAGTCGCGGACCACACCGTAGCCGAAGCGCTTGGCGTAGCTCTCGATCACCCGGCCGATGACGTTGATCTGGCGGCCCGGGCGCACGGCCTTGATCGCCCGCTCCAGCGCCTCGCGGGTGCGCTCGACCAGCAGGTGCGACTCCTCGTCCACGGTGCCGACCTCGAAGGTGGCGTTGGTGTCGCCGTGCACGCCGCCGATGTAGGCGGTGATGTCCACGTTCACGATGTCGCCGTCTTCCAGCACGGTGCTGTCCGGGATGCCGTGGCAGATCACCTCGTTCACCGAGGTGCACAGCGACTTCGGGTAGCCCTTGTAGCCCAGCGTGGAGGGGTAGGCGCCGTGATCCAGCAGGTACTCGTGGCCGATCCGGTCCAGCTCGTCGGTGGTGACCCCGGGCTTGGCCGCCTTGCCGGTCTCCACCAGCGCGTCGGCGGCGATCCGGGAGGCGATCCGCATCTTCGCGAGGGTCTGGGCGTCCTGCACTTCGCCGCCGGTGTACGCCTTGGGTCCCTTGCGTCCCACGTACTCCGGTCGCTTGATCGCCGCCGGGACGGGCAGAGTGGGAGAGACGGTGCCGGGTACGAGTGTCGCCATAGTCAGACAGTCTAGGCACCCGGTGGAGGCAGGGAGACTTGCGATGCGCTGGACCAAGAAGGGCGAACCGCCCGACGACGACGGCTGGTACTACTGCGTGAAACACGGCGTGGTCGAGCCGGCGGGCGCCTGTGCCGCCAAGGACCGGCTGGGACCGTATGAGACGCAGGAGGAGGCCGAGCACGCGCTGCAACGCGTCCAGGAGCGCAACGAGGCGTGGCGCAAGGCCGACGAGGCGGCGGACGCCGACGGCTAGGCCCCGGGCGGGACGACGGTAGTGCGACGACAGCGCGACGACAGTGCCGGCGGGCGGTGACCGAGACCACAGCCGCCGGCACCGGCGCGTCTACAGCGCCTGCACCTCATCCGGCGACAAAGCCCGCCCGAACACCTGCACATCCGAGATGTAGCCCTTGAACGGGTTCGTCGCGCCCTTCCCGTACCAACTCCGCCCGATCGCGAACGGCCCGGTCGCGGCATACGGCGCAGAGTTGGTCTTCACCGGCGCGCCCTGCGGCTGACCGTTGATGAAGAAGGCGATCGTCCCGGCCTGCGCGTCGTAGACCCCGGTCAGCTTGGCCCAGACGTTCATCGGCGTGGGCGCGGTCCCGCCGGCGTTGACGGTCTTCGGAGTCGCCCCGTCGGCGTTCGACCGCACGAACGACCAGGTCTTCGTCTCCAGCGAGTAGCTGAACGTGAACGCGAAGCACTGCGGCCCGTCCTGGCTGAAGGCGGCGGCGAACTTCGTGGGCGTGGTGAGCCCGGTCTGGTCCACCCACATCGAGACCGTGAAGCTCTTCGTGGTGTCGATCCCCGGGCCCTTGGTCTTGATCACCCCGGCCGCCGATTTGTTCGCCGCGCCGCTGAACTCCGCCGAGCCGCCGTGCGCCGTGGAGAAGCCCACGGTGCCGTCCAGCGTGCCGAGCCGGTTCTTGCCGGAGCCGTCCACGGCCGTCTTGCTGCCGGGCTTGTCGTTCAGCTGCCAGCGCAGCACGTCCGCGACCGGGCGCGCGGCCGGCGGCGCGGCGCCGGACGTCGTGGGCGGGGCGCTGGAGGTCGGCGCGGACGAGGCGCTGACGTTGCTCGGCGTGCCGTCCGCGGCCGTGGCCGAGCCCTTGCCGGTCGTGGCGGTGGTGGAGTTGTCCGCCGGCTGCTTGCTGCCGCCGCTGTTCCCGGTGGTCAGGAAGATCGCCCCGCCGGCCACCGCGGCCACGGCCACCACCGATCCCCCGATCAGCAGGGTCCTGCGACGCTTGCTGCCCGGGTCGCCCGGCGGCGGCCCGGGGGGATTGCCGAACCCGGGCGGCGGGGCGAACCCGGGCGGCGGCGTGAACTGGTTGTGCTGCTCGGGTCCGGCCTGCTGCGGGGCGCTGAACCCGCTCGCCGACAGATCCGGATTCCCCTGCTGCCCGACCGCGCGGTAGGCACCGGTCGCGGCGAGCGGGAACGACGTCATCGGCGGCGGAGGCTGCGGTGCGTTCTGGCGCGGCGGCGGTTCCGGCGGGCGGACGGCCGAGTACGTGCCGGTGGCGGCGAGCGGGAAGGCCGTCATCCCGCCCTGAGACCGGCCCGGATTCGGGTCCTGACCGCCTGGCGCCCCCGGTCCGCCGTGGCCCCCTCGCTGACCGCCTTGCCCGCCCGGCCCGTCCGGGTCCGGCCCCTGGCCGTTCTGCGCCCCCTGCGGCTGCCCCCACTGCCAGCCCGGCGGCGGTCCCGACGGCGGCGGCCCTGACGCCCCCTGCGAATCGGCAGGCGCGCCCCACGGCACATTCCGGTCCCCGTTGTCCATGTCAAACCCCTCGATCGGACCCGTAGCGGCCTTCGATCATAGGGACGAGCTCGCATGTGCCGCTAGCCGTTCCGCCCGGACAGCGACGGCGTGGGTATCAGTACGCGCGTCATAACGGCGGAACCCGGGCAGCGCCGCCGCCAACCCCACCAC